>JANNNN010000909.1:0-3469 GCA_031398555.1 Planctomycetia bacterium
ACAGGGCGGTGCCGTCCGGAGTCACGCGCGCTTTGGCAGACTTGATGTCGAATGGGTTACCTTGCCAACGAGCCGGTTGAAGCTTGCCCGCCATCAATCTTTTATTGCATGCGAAAAGTTGTTCGAAAGTATCGAATGCCGATTGCAACCGCTGCATCCTTCGTAATCCTAGTCGTGGCCGGGCTTGTGATTAGTTTCATTTTGGCGGGCCAGGCAATGGTCGCGCGACGAGAGGCAGTTGAAGCACGCCAGGTAGCCGAAAAGGCTCTTGCAAACGAAGTGGACGCAAGGAAGGCGGCAGAACTAGCACGGAAAGATGCTGAGTCTTTTATCAGACAGTTTAAAGCTGCAACGATGCTCGGCAATGAGAAAAAGTTGACGGAGGTGGAGCAATCTAGCGTCGGGAAATTGATCGCTACCGAGACTCAAAACGCAGCCGTGGATGATATCAAGCAACTCGATGGTGTGTGGCTCTTTGAGTCAGTGACCGAGGTTTACATCAGTGGCCTTGGGAGAGTGTGGCGTTCGAGTGTGACAATCGATGGAGACCGATTCGGACTCACTGCGTTCATGGGCTCAAAACAAACGCTGAAGGGGTCGATACTTTTTGACGTCGAGGACCCGAGGTCGGTTGATCTAAAAGTCGATGAGTTTGATCTTTCCGATACAGGGGCACCTATCAAAGTGCCTTCAAGCGTCTTTCATGGCATTTATGAACTAAAGGATGGCCGGCTAACAGTATGTTTCAATGCAGAGACGAACGGGGAGCGACCAACCAGATTTAGATCTCCTGATGCGTCGATCATCGAACTCGTTATGCGTAAAGCGCAACCGGAGTTCGTTGAATTTCCTGAGTTCGTGGATGTTGCAGTTGTGAATGCCAAAGGTACGCCGGTGTCCGGGGTAGAAGTAGCGACATCAATGGTTCGGAAAGAATCGGAAAAGAACGAAGGTGACGAAGGAGGAAGTGATTGGTCACTAAAAAACGCGATTCTCACAGGCACTGATGGAGTCGCTCGTGTGAAATATGATGATATGTTCTTCAACCAGTTGGTTGCGCGCGAACCGAAATCCGGCATGATCGGAGTAGCGTCTGTTTCTGGTTGGCTACTTCGCGAGGGAAGGTTGATTATGACACTTCAGCCAGAATGTCGTGTGTCGGTCTCGCTTTCAAGCGTCGGTGCTAAACAGGATTGGATCGCGAGCGTGAGGGTGGAGCTGGAGCGGCGTCCCTTCGCGGCATGTGTGGCACGAAACGGGCAGGCCCAGCTCGTTTTACCTCCCGGAGATTTTCAGATTGTGATCGACGGACAAGACGTACGTAAAACACGCTTGCCGATCAATGTGCCGGTGGATAAACGCGAACTTTCACTGGGGCCTATCGAGCTCGAACGCTCTGGTATCGCGTTGCTTAGTGGAAAGACTGCACCGGAGCTCAAGGGTGTCATCAAGTGGGTGGGCGGTGAGCAAACTCTCGCAGCCCATCGTGGCGAGTATGTGATTCTAGATTTCTGGGGATATTGGTGTGCCCCTTGTGTTCGTCAGATGCCGACACTCATGGAGCTGCACGATAAGTTCAAGAATAAAGGCCTCGCAATCATCGGTGTTCATGTAGATCTTGCAGGCGAAGTGAATACCCAAGAAAAGCTGGACGAGCGATTAGCAAAAATTCGAAAGTCCCTTTGGAGTGGAAAACAGATTGAGTTCCCATTGGCATTAACTTTTGACGAGAAGAAGACCGGGCCGGATGGTGGAAATGCAGCTGCGCAATATGGTATATCGCATTTCCCAACCACTCTCTTGATTGACCGCCAAGGGGTAGTCATCGGTGAGTTTGCACTAGATAATTTGGAAGTGGCGATCGAGCAGATTGAAGGACTACTCATGAAAGAGTAAATCAACATGCCTGTTCCATGTCAGTTTGAGCAGGACTTCGTGATGCCTCAATGCCTGTTGCTACCGAAACCACGAACTGAGAAAGATTGCCGGCATTCGACTGCAGATCGCGGTGAAGTAGTCCAATATGAGCGCTGCGCTCTCCACGATGGTTTGCGAAGCTCGGAATGTATGGGGCCTAAAACATCACTTGTCATCGCCTTCGGATGGTGCCAGCCATATATTGGAAGAGCTATAGCCCGCGGCCAATCGCTTGAGTTCCTGGCGATGCCCACAGCGGCTTACTTGGAGCTGCTCGACCGGACGGCACGGCAAATCCTAAGTGGCAAGCGTGCTGCAACGCCCGATACGCCACCGCTCCTGGAGCGGTTGCCGATTAAACCAGCAATGTGGTTCGAATTGGTGACTCACATCAGGACTTCAATGACTCGGTGTGCGAGAGAATTCTTGTATTCGCGAAGGAGGCATTCGATTCATCAAACCAAACTAACCGTTCCTTGGATTTGACCGAACCATTCGTTCGATCCATCTAGATTTTGTGACATCGGGGCGAGTTCTCGTTTTCCTTAGATTATTAGCCTATATCAAAGAAATCTACTTTTTAAAAGTCATCGTGCGAATTGAGATATCCGCGGCGTCGAGCGCTATTTGCAACGCCTTATCGTCTCTGAATATAAGTTGTCGCAAGACCCTTTCCTCCCAACAGACGGCTACCAAGTCGGTTTTGAATGGCCATGGCTCTACCCGCAAATACTCTTCCGAATCCTGCCAAAGGTAAAACGTTTTCCCGTTGGCGTTAGTAATAATTTCGGTTCGACGTTGCATTGCAGGCACATCATCGCCGCATAATAAGAGTGAACAGCGATCGCACCAATGCAACCAGTCGTAAGCAAGTTGAAGCTCGTCTCGGCTTGTTTTAAGTACAGCCAGCGTCTTCTCCCTCCATTTTGCTTGCTTACCTAGCAATGTCTTCAGTCCTCACATATGTCTTCGCCGCTGTAGAGTACATTGTTGTGGAACGAGACCAACAGTCCGATCCAACGGTCCTTCGTTGTGGCTCGACGAATGCATGCGGAAGCTTCGGCCACACGCATCTGATCATCCATCGATATGAGCGTGAAGTCTTTCGGAGCACCTGCTTCCGTAACGTAGTTTTGCGAGTCTCACTCGAGGCAAACTTTATGATCATGGTGTACGGAGATTGCTTGTTTCGTCTCGAACCAGAATGGCAGATCTTCGTTGACGTCCAAAGACTCGGCAATTCGTGCAGCAAGTAAACCGTGTGCCTCATGGAAGACGATATTCCACCCAGCATCGATACTTCGAACAATCATTTGCATCGCTTTCGCTAGTTTCAGGCACGACTTTCAAGTGGGCAGCTTCAGATGTCACCTTTGCCAGATTCAGGAACTCACTAACATCCACGGCAATGCAACAATTGCAAGTTCGACGCCGGATTCATTGTTAGCGTTTCCTTTAACGAACATTCCCCAACAGTTCACGTTGTCATTTCCGATTAGAAACTGAGCCACTTTTGCGGTTTGGCTGAGTGGCTGGTTGCTAAATTGGTGGC
>JANNNN010000150.1:0-7672 GCA_031398555.1 Planctomycetia bacterium
CAACAGGACAATGATCTTCAGCCACTTTTCGCGTCCAACGCGCATCCACTCGAAAGTAGCTGACCGTCCGACAAGCACGCTGGCAATGAAAAAGATCACGAACGCCAGAATGATCTTGGTACCGATCAAGCCGTGATAGAGTCCGTCTTTTTTGTGAAACGGCATCTGCTGAAAGTAGTTGTAGAATCCGGTCGCCAAGAACAGCAAAATTCCGATGTGAATAAATCGCTTCCAAGTCTTAGTGATCAAACCGCGAAGCTTCTCGTGCTGTTCATCGCCGAGTTGTTTCGCTGCGGGTAATAGCACAAACACCATGAAAACCGAGCCACCCACTAACGCAATGGCCGTCGAGACGTGTACGATTCGCGAAATCACACTGATCAAAAGCTGGCTATCCACTCGAATTCTCCCACATCCATTGAGTAATCTTTAACTTGAGTTCGCATTAGACGACAGGACACAGTGAACAGCAACTACCCTAGGGGACAACGCCGTGCAGGTTTTGTTTGTTTATTTTATTAAAGCGGTAGACAGCGGCGACGAGTACTTCCCACTTATAAATGCAATGCTCAAGTGCGAATTGAAACGAACCCGCACGATGCGCTTCTCTCGCCCAGCATTAGACAAAAAACCTGTCCCACACTTCGGTTTCATCAAAAGTTCCAAGTGCCCGTCGCTGCAGCCTCGCAAGCGCTTCCTACTTATGCTAGTAGTACTCTCCTCGTGAAGTCTGACTTGGATAGCGGTTGGCATGTTGCACTTTGAGCCCTGAACATCCCCTGTTGAACCTTCTCGACCTGTATTTGTCTCCACAGGACAAACCCATTAAGCATCTAGCGATTTCACCCAATGGAAAACGCATCGCAATCGTCCACCAGGACGATACCTCGGTGTGGACTATCGACGCTCAAGATGGATCATCGAAAATAGCTCATCCGCACCCACTTGCAGTCAATTCCATCGATTGGAGTTCGGCATCTAACAGTCTCCTCACAAGTAGCGAAGACGGCCGAGTTCGAGTCATCGATGTCATGACAGGCCGGATGTCTTTGCCTGTAATGCTTCATCCTCGAAGCGTCGTTCAAAGTGTCTACTCCCCGAACGCCAAGCTGATTGCGACGCTTTGTCTCGATGGGTCGATCCGGATCTGGAGTGCGGAAGATGGGTTACTTTTAATGAAGCCCGTTCAAGTATCTAGCATGATTCGTCGCATCGCGTTTGGAGGAGACTTCGCACTAATTGACGAAGTCTTCGCCGAGTTCGTTGATTAATCACTAAGCATCGCTCGACCCTTCGGGATTGACTTCTTTCAGCTACTTGCGGCGGCGAATGGCTTCGACGATGGCCTTGCCCATGTCCGCAGGCGATGGTGCAACGACGATTCCAGCAGCCTCGAGAGCCGCTTGCTTTTCAGCCGCCGTTCCTTTGCCACCCGAGATAATCGCACCAGCGTGGCCCATGCGTTTGCCAGTTGGTGCCGTTGCCCCAGCGATGAAGGCTGCAACCGGCTTAGTAACGTGGGCCTTAACGAATGCGGCCGCTTGCTCTTCAGCATCTCCGCCGATCTCGCCAATCACAAGAATCGCTTCGGTTTGATCGTCTTCCTGATAAAGTTTCAGCAAGTCGATGTAAGAAGTGCCAACGATTGGGTCACCACCGATACCAACACACGTCGATTGCCCGAGTCCGATACCAGTGGTTTGCCAAACAGCTTCGTAAGTCAGAGTACCACTGCGGCTGATGATACCGATCTTGCCGGGCTTGTGGATGTATCCAGGCATGATTCCGATTTTGCATTCGCCGGGAGTAATCAGACCAGGGCAATTTGGGCCGATGAGCACCGAACCGCTTACTCGAACTCGCCTGTAGACTTCAACCATATCCAGCACAGGCACCCCTTCGGTAATCGCAGCGATGACTTTGATACCGGCGTCGATGGCCTCGTTGATAGCGTCGGCGGCAAACGGCGGTGGAACGAAGATCATCGTCGCGTTCGCACCGGTCTGCTGAACTGCTTCTTCAACGGTATCGAAAACCGGAATGCCATCGACGTTTTCACCCGACTTACCCGGCGTAACGCCACCAACCATCTTGGTTCCGTAGGCCGCACATCCACGCGTGTGGAACATCCCTGCGTTACCGGTAATCCCTTGGCAGATAACTCGCGTATCTTTGTTAACAAGAATGCTCATGTTTTTTCAATCGTTTTGTCTAGCGGTATTTTGTGTCTAGCGGTATTTGTTGTGCGGAAAGTGATGGCTGTCGCAGGAATGTCTAAGCACCAGCAACAGCGGCGACAATCTTCTTGGCTGCGTCGGTCAGATCATCAGCAGCGATAATTGCCAATCCGCTTTCGGCCAACATCTTTTTACCTTCTTGAACTTCGGTGCCTTCCAAGCGAACGACGAGCGGGATTGTGATCCCCACTTGCTTCGACGCTTCGATCAATGCGGTCGCAATCGTGGTGCAACGAGCGATACCGCCAAAGATGTTGACCAGAATGCCCTTCACATTTGGGTCGGACAAAATGATCCGCATCGCTTCAACGACTTGGTCTGTTGTCGCACCACCGCCTACGTCAAGGAAGTTTGCAGGTTGGCCGCCATGATACTTGATGATGTCCATCGTCGACATCGCCAAACCAGCTCCGTTGACCAAGCAACCGATTGTGCCCTCAAGTTTGACGTAAGAAAGTCCAGCGTTTCCAGCTCGCACTTCAGCCGGTTCTTCTTCGTTAAGGTCGCGCAGTGGCTTTAGGTCTGGATGACGGAACATGGCGTTGTCATCGAAAGTGATCTTGGCATCCAGCGCGATCATTTCGCCTGCTTTGGTGATAACCAGCGGATTGATCTCAGCCATCGCGCAATCGTAGTCCACGTAGAAGCGGCAAATCTGCTTCATGAACTTATCAGCGCTTCGAGCCGTCGCGCCTTTGATACCGAGTTTCTTGCAGAGCTTGCGAACTTGGTAACTTTCCAATCCGATGGCTGGATGGAAGTGTTCGCGGAAGATCTTTTCAGGGGTCTCGTGGGCGACCTTCTCGATCTCAACACCACCTTCACTGCTGACCATTAGAACCGGCATCGCAGTGGCTCGGTCGAGCACAATGCCGAGGTACAATTCACGTTCGATGTCGCAGCCAGCTTCAACGAAAACCTGATTGACCAAATTTCCTTCGCTGCCGGTTTGAATTGTCTCCAGCCGATTACCGATCAAATTCTTGGCAACTGTCGCCGCTTCGTCCGCTGAGCGAACCAGTTGCACACCGCGCTGGGCCGTGTTACCGATGATCGTGCCCTTACCACGTCCGCCGGCATGAATCTGAGCCTTGACAACAGCGATCGGTTTGCCGAGTGTCTTGAATGCCGCAGCGGCTTCATCTGCCGACCGAGCTACATGGCCTTCGAGAACAGGAACCGACGCTTTGCGAAACAAATCTTTCGCTTGATACTCGTGAATCTTCATCGCGGCCTACAATTCGACGGATTGAGTGCATAAGCCAATATTGGCGGGCTACCATTAACTAATTAACTACCGGTGCGGTAGATCGGATGGTAGGTGGGCGAGATTATACGAAGCGAGTCGAGCCTTAAAAAGTGGCCCAAGCGCGTGTCACCGCCAAGATGCTCGCAATTTACCAACCCGAAGCGTCAGCGAGGACCTCGCATTTACCAACCCGAAGCGTCAGTGAGGGACGCATAAAACTTCCCCCAGCGAGAGTTTTGATATTGCGCTATTTGTGTTTTCTGTGTGCCACTGGCTCGCGCTTGCCAGTGAACCGGATAGTTGGTCTTCAAGTCAAACGCTACTTTTGTAGAGCAAAAGGCGACACTACTCAACGAAAAAAGCCGCAGTATCGTTTGACACCACGGCTTTTTTTGATTCGGATAGGAAAGAGCCAAAGGCTACTTCTTGGCCTTCTTCTTCTTATCAGCTGGCTCTTCTTCCTTCTTGACTTTCTTCTTCTTCTTCAGCGAGACTTTGACAACGCGCGTCTTGGGAATGCCCAAAACGGCATCGCCTTCTTTCCAACGCTCAAGTTCGGACAATCGCTTGATACGCTCAACGCGAGTCAGCACATTGCGAGACTTAATCGCCCCGCCACTCACTTTTAGGCTCTTGTCGAGCGTCATGATTCCTTCTCCAACCAGGTATTTCCAAGCACTCGACGCGAACGCCGAGCAGAACTGATTTCTTGATAAGCCGAGAAGTATAGAGGGGGTTCGCTTTTTCAGCAATGGCCGTTTGAGCCCTTAAAACTCACTATTTTTGACCCAGCCCCTACTTTTGTGGCTGTTACTTCTTTTCCGATACGCAGTACAGGTATTTATTCGAGCGAATAAAGATTTCGCCCCCACTGATCGCCGGGGTGGCACTGAAATCCTCTGCGTCCTTTGTAACACGGTTGACGGCCAACTGCTTGAACACTTTCCCAGCTTCTAGCACATACGCATCGCCGTTTCGGGCTACAAAGTAGATCTTGCCATCAGCGATAATTGGCGATCCGTAATCCATGCCCCCAAAGCCGCCTCCACCGCGACCACCACGTCCGCCGCCACCAGGGCCACTAGGTCCTGGGCCACCAGATCCGCCACCACCGCCTGCAACTTGAGGAGGTGCCGTCGAGCCGCCATTAGGTGCACTGAAGCCGCCTTCGAAAATCTTTTCGTGAGTCTTTGCGTCGACGCAAGTGATCGTTTTTCGCGATACGTAATACAATCGATCTTGATAAACGATGGGTGACGCAAAGCTCGAACTGTCACGCCCCGTCCACACGACTTGAGGCGCTTTACTTACATCATCTTTGCCACCCGCCTTCACCGCTACTGAACCGCCCCCGCGTCCCTCAACTGCAAACACGGTGTCACCATCGACAACAACACTTGAACTGAACTGGTCGCTTTCGACATACGGACAATACCATCGAAGTTTGCCATTTTTCGGATTGAGTCCCCAAATTTCCGACGGCGCTCCGATAACCAACTCGGTCGAATCGCCGACCTTGACAAGTGCTGGCGTTCCCCAAACGCTCCCAAGTGCATCTGTTGGCTCAGTCCGCCACACTACTTTGCCGGTGTACTTGTCCAGGCCCACCAGTGATCGATCTTCAGGCCCTGCAGGCACGATCACTAGGTCTTCGTACACGATGGGACTCGACGATGATCCCCACTCGCGATCATCTGATTTTGTGCCCACATTCGTTTGCCAAAGCTGATTTCCTGTCATGTCATAAGCAATAACACCGCTTTTGCTGTAGAAAACGTACACATTCTTGCCATCAGAAGTCGGTGTATGCGAAGCATAGCCGTGCTGCGGCACACCCATTCCTTGGTACGGATCCTCGGCAGCGGTCGACGGGACAACTTTTTCCCAATGTGTTTTACCATTCACGCGATCGATGCAGACGAGATGACGCTTGAGGTCTTTTTCTTTGCCAATTTCTTCGCGATTGACCCCGTAACCCGAATAGCAAGTCACAAAAACTTTGTCGCCAACGACGATGGGGCACGAAACGCCTGCGCCTGGCAAAGCGATCTTCCACTTCAAGTTCTCTTTGTCGCTCCAATTCGTTGGTGTCGCTTCTTTGTCTTCTGCCACCCCGGAGCCGTTCGGCCCCCGGAACCGAGTCCAATCGGCTCGAGCGGAACTCCATGAGCCAGCCCCGACAGCGCAGCTTAAGCCCAATAACAAAAGCCGAGACCATCGTGTTCGCAGATTCGGCTCTTTTGCTTGAGCCAATAAGTTCACCATGTTACCCTCCGTAATACCAATCAAAAGTTATGAGTAGATTGTTATTCAAAGTCCACGTTGCGGTCGTGAATAACTCAAACAGAATACCACATCAAGCAGGCAGTTGCCTAAACCCTGAAGTGGCTGGCGAGTTCCGTTGCCAAATGATCGAAGTAATGAGGAACTCGGTGGGTTGAAAGCTATCCGAAGTAGCAAATGTATTTCACAAGGCCCGTTCGCTTCAGTCCGCATCGAACAGCCAAGCACCGCACTCTAGCCAATCACTTTGGTAGGCAACTACAGCATCATCGTAGGACGCCAATGGGAAAAGTTATCTTCTAAACGGGCGCATTTTTGGACATACCAGGGGAAGGGCTTCAGGCAGTTGGGAGTCTGTTTTTTGGCTGCTGAACCTCCTGGTCTCTGCAAAGACGGCGCGCTTGGATTGGACTGTTGATTTCCGAACGGGCACCGTCCATAGCTCGCGGATTAACTCGCATGGATTACAGCGCGACAAAAGAAGAATAACCAACGATGAACCAAGAACCAAGAACCAAGAACGATGAACGATGAACGATGAACGATGAACTAAAAGAACGATGACTATTCGATTGGAATGGATTTCATATCGATCGTCAGTTGCAGGAATTCGAGGAGTTCCTTACCGCCGTCGGGGTAGACTAGATCGCCGCGCTGGCTGAGTATAGCTTGATCAAGGGACGAAGTCCGAGACGTGCGGCATCTTCTGCTTGAGAGCCGCCATGATACGCGCGTTTCGTTCTTCGATGGAGAGCATGGGGGGGTTTTGGTGCTTAGTGCTTGGCCGCTGGGCGTCGATGAATTTATTCAATACTGCGATCTCTTCCAAGCAAGCAATTTTGAGGCCCTGGCGTTTTTCGATGGCAGTTACGAAGTTGCATGCGTCGAGCAGCCAGTTTTGGTACCTGTGTCTAGCCAAGCAATTGCGCGTGGAAAAAGTTCTGCGGACAATTCGCCGCGACGTAGCTAGTCACAGTTGACGTCGGTGATCTCAAGTTCGCCGCGCAGTGAGGGCTTACGATTGCGTGCGACGCTACGGTAGCCGATTGATTGGCTATCAAAAAAGCGTCCAAAGGCCGTTCCGACATACCCTGAACCTCCGAGAAGTAGAATCATAAGTTTTATTGCCGTTCGTTATTTAAGCCACGACTGGCTTCAAGAGTTTGGTTGACGTCGAGATTAAAATTAGGAAGCAGCTTGGAAGCGGCGGTCTGGCCATTGGTGCAACTCGAAAAATCGTAGCGATCATCGCAAAGTTTACCGACTTTGATCTCGCTATTGAGTAGGTCAATGATCCAGTATTCAGTGGGGTGCCTATATTCTACTGCATGAACTTACAGCGTTCCTTGGCGTTCCAGTTTATAGGTTCCAGAAAGGATGTCTTGGCACCAAGCGTGGTTATCGAGGTACCACTGAACCGTTTGGCGAAAGCCCGATGCATGGTCCTGCTTGGGGGTCCAACCGAGTTCGCGTTGGATCTTTGAAGCGTCGATCGCGTAACGCATGTCATGGCCCGGTCGATCATTGACGAAAGTTATCAGCGATGAATACCCCTCACCCCCTGTCCCCTGAGTACCGGGGCGAGGGGAACCGGGATCGGGTGAGGGTGCCCCTTGAGTACCAGGGCCCGGGGTGTGGTAATCCGGGGGCGGGGCCGACGTGGCGGGAGTACCGGCACTGGGGCTTAGGCGAGGCGAGAGTTCGTCAAGGATTTCGCACATGAGGCGGACCAAGTCGATGTTGCGTTTCTCGTTGTTGCCGCCGATGTTGTAGGTTTCGCCAACTTTGCCTTTCTGAACAACCAGTGCAAGGGCTTCGCAGTGGTCCTCCACGTACAGCCAATCGCGAATGTTTTCGCCCTTGCCATAAACGGGTATTGGTTGGCCGCGCAGGCACTTGAGAA
>JANNNN010000205.1:0-1637 GCA_031398555.1 Planctomycetia bacterium
GGCACCGCCGTCACCAGCGTCTACATCGAAGATGTGTTGCTGAATCGTCGTCCAGATGCCACTGAGCGATTGATCGAATACTCGGAAACGGTCAAGGCAAAAGAAAAAGGACCGGTTAAAGTCGACGCTTGGCGAGAAGGGACCGTTGAAGAGCGCCTGCGGCATGCATTGCTCAAAGGCATCAGCGATCACATCGACATCGACACCGAAGAGGCCCGTGTCAAGTTCGGTCGACCCATTAAAGTGATCGAAGGTCCGTTGATGGACGCCATGAACGTGATCGGTGATCTCTTTGGTCAAGGCAAAATGTTTTTGCCGCAAGTTGTTAAGTCAGCAGCAGTGATGAAGAAAAGCGTCGCTTATCTGACACCCTACATGGAAGCCGAGAAAGCGGCTGCGGGAGCGACAGGTGGACATACCAGCCGCGGTAAAGTACTGCTGGCAACGGTAAAAGGCGATGTGCACGATATCGGCAAGAACATCGTTGGAACCGTTCTTCAGTGCAATGACTTCGAAGTCATCGACCTCGGAGTTCTCGTTCCCTGCGAAAAGATTTTGACCGAAGCCAAAAAATGTGGCGCGCAAGTCATCGGCCTATCCGGCTTGATCACTCCGTCGCTCGACGAAATGGTTCACGTAGCCAAAGAAATGCAGCGCGAAGGGTTTACTATTCCGCTGCTGATTGGCGGAGCGACAACGAGCGCTAAGCACACCGCTGTAAAGATCGCTCAACATTACAATCACGAAGTCGTGCATGTGCTCGATGCCTCGCGAAGTGTTCCAGTCGTTGAGAAATTGGTCAATCCAAAATCGCGCGACGCATTCGCGGCCGAGATCAAGGCTAAGCAGGATGATGAACGAGCTAGCTTTGCGGTGCGTCGCGAACGAAAACTAATCGACTTCTCCGAAGCGCAAGCTCGCAAGTTGGCGATCGACTGGACGAACTACACTCCACCCAAGCCAGCTTTCACAGGCGTTCGTGAAATCTCCGCGACTGTGGCTGAGCTCCGTCCGTATATCGATTGGTCGCCGTTCTTCATGACATGGGAACTAAAAGGCAAGTATCCGAAGATTTTTAAAGATCCCGTTGTCGGCGAGATCTCCAAAGAACTCTACGATGACGCGCAAGGGGTGCTCGATCAATTCGAGAAAGATCCAAACATCGTTCTCAAGGGCGTCTATGGCTTCTTCCCCGCCAAGGGTCTGGACGACACGATTGTTCTGTACAAGGACGAATCGCGAACGGAAGAGCTGCTGCGATTCGAGATGTTGCGTCAACAGTGGGAACGCGTCGATCAAAAAGCGTTCCGCAGTTTGGCTGACTACATCGACCCGACCGGCAAGCCCGATTACCTCGGGGCGTTTGCGATCACCGCTGGTCACGGCGTGGACGAGATCGCCAAAAAGCTGCGTGGAGAAATGGAAGACGGCAAAGCGATCTTGGTTCAGGCTTGTGCTGACCGCTTGGCAGAGGCATTTGCCGAAATGCTGCACGAACGTGTTCGGAAGGAATGGGGAATTGCTGAGTCGCTGACGAAAGAAGAATTGATCGACGAAAAGTACTCCGGCATTCGGCCCGCGGCAGGCTATCCATCGTGTCCCGATCACAGCGAGAAAGAAACTCTGTGGAAATTACT
>JANNNN010000206.1:0-6020 GCA_031398555.1 Planctomycetia bacterium
GTCCAACCGTTGAGCGTAACTGGCGCGTTGCCTCCGTTGACAGACGTATTCACTCCTGTAACAGTCACAGTGCCGGCTTGGCTTGACTCGATTTTCACATTGTTGTCACCGCTGTCTCCGTAAATATATAGGTTACCACCGCTGATAGATGCAGTTACATTGTTCGCATTTGCATTGCTTGCCAGCAAGGCGAAGGTAAAAACTGATACCATCATAAACCACTTCATTTTAATCTCTCTCTGTCTTTTGGAACAAGTGTTGTCAAAGGCCTGAGCCTTAACGGCCTAAGACTTAATGAAGCACACGTCATGCCAAAAAGAAGTCGGTCTTGGCGCATCGACAAACTGAGTGCAGTTCGACCAATCGTTCCATAGTGATTTTGATAAATGTAAATTCAAAAGTGGTAGCAGTGGCAACCAATGTCAAACCGCTTGGCAACGCTGCAATCCCTTTGACCGTTATTCAACCAGCAAGATGTCCACTTCAGGGCAAGCGTGGCGCTACGCGTACGGAAAGACCTTTCCCTTCGGCGACCTACAACCAGGGTTCGATCGTAGGTCGCCAAAGGGGAGGGTCTTGAGGTGCGGGATTGGACGGGACGACTATACGTCTCGACGCCGCCACTGACATTAGGAGTATGGTTACAGCCAACCATGCAATATTCAAACGCATATCGTGCGAACTCCTTGCTTCAAATCAGCTTTTACTTCAAATCAACTCGGGCATCGGTTGGTGTGCATCGACCAAACCAAATCGTCGCGTAATGAGGGTTCGTCCGGAAAAAGCGTGCGTCACCGCGTCGTTGTGGGTTGCGTTGGTTGCAAAGTGGCAACAGTAGTTTATCAGTCTTAGTGGGTCGCTCTTGCCAAGTTTACTGTGCCACTTATCTTTTTTGAGTTTTTGCCCCATGCCAGCTTGCCTGGATTGGCGTGGACTTAAGAAGAAGTAGGGCCGGCGGCTCGCTAGTTTGATGTTTCACTACCTTTGTGTTTTCGGGCCGAAGGCTCAGCAGTTTACCGAGCCCAGCCCAACGGGCTGGGTCTATAGGTGGAAATGATTGTAAGTACCAAAGGTCCGGCCGTTTAATACTCACTGTGCGTCGCGCGAGAGCGAATATCCGGGCCTTTGGCCCTTAAGTTCACTTTGCGCTTGAATCCCAGCCCCTTGGGCTGGGCTAGGTAAAACGGACGGGGCTTTGCCCCTAAGTCAGCTAGCTCAAAATCAAAACTAGTGTGGTCGGCTCACTAAGTCCACGCCATGCCAGCTTGCCTGGCATGAGCAAGAGTTTTGCCAGTTAGTATGACGCAAACCAAATAGCCTTCCGCACGTCATAGCCCAGCGCGCTAAAGACGGTGGCGTGAATGTCGGTGGCACGTCACTGAGTACTCGAAGGGTGTGGTCCAGTACACTAAAATCTCGCCCTGCGAGTACACAGGGAGTGCCACCCAATACAACATCGACTCTAAAATTAGAACTGGTCGCTCCACTGTCATTTCAGTCCTTCGAATCGCGAGAACTTCCCATGAAATTCATTCATTCCATGATTGCAACTCTGTGTGTGGTCGGGTTCTTCAACTCTGCTTATGCTGACGAATTTGATCTCTACTATTTGGGTGGTCAATCGAACATGGAGGGCTTTGGATCGAACAGTGAACTCGAGCCAGCCAATCGAGTCGCCACCGAAGGTGCATGGATCTATCAAGCGACGGCCCTTCCAGACCAACAGCCGGCGCTTGGGCTGGGACGCTGGGCACCCGTTGAACCCGGCCACGGTACCGGGTTTTCGAGCGACGGACAATCTAACAAACTATCCGACCGATTCGGAGTTGAACTTAGTTTTGCAGCGACCATTCGCGAGCGTCGACCTGATCGGAAAATCGCCATCATCAAGTATGCTCGAAACGGTTCTTCCATCGATCAGCGGGCTGCGGCAAACTGGGGATGTTGGGAACCGGATTTCGAATCATCAACTGGCGCACATCGCGATCTAAACCAATACGATCAATTTCTCGCGACCGTGCGAACAGCCCTATCGGTTGATGACATCGACGGCGATGGAACCAAAGACAAGCTCATCCCTGCGGGAATTTTATGGATGCAGGGTGAAAGCGATGCCGTGCACGGTGAAGAAATCGCGGGCGACTATGAAAAGAATTTGAAGCGCTTGATGGATCTTTTTCGCGCCGCGCTGCGAACGAATGACTTGCCGGTCGCTATCGGGAGAATTTCCGATTCCAAGCGAGATACTGCTGAGAAGATTTGGAAATTTGGCGACCAAGTTCGCGAAGCCCAAGCCTCGTTTTGCCAGCGCGATCGAGCGGCTCGATTGGTTACCGAAACCGATATCTACAAATACTCTGATCCGTACCATTACGATTCTAAAGGCTATCTCGAATTAGGCAAACGCTTTGCTGAAGCAATAATGGTGACGCCAACTTCGCCAATCGGTAATATGTTTGAAGAGGGTGCAAAACTGAAAGTCGAAGTTGCGGGCGGTGCAGGCGGCGAGGGACCCGTCTGGGATGCGGAACTTGGAATCTTGTCGAGCGGCAATGGGAACATCCACCGTTGGTCGCTGGACGGCAAGTCGACCGTTTATCGCGAAGGAGCAGGCACGAATGGCTTGTTGGTCGATCCTTTAGGTCGGTTGATCTGCTGCGATTCGAGTGCTCGGCGATTGATACGGTTGGACCGCGACGGTGGCCTTAGCGTATTGACAGAAGCGTTTGAAGGAAAGAGATACAACACGCCCAATGATCTAACGCTCGATTCAAAAGGTCGCATCTATTTTTCAGATCCTCGTTATGGAGATCGCAATACGATGGAGATCAAGGACGAGCAGGGCCAGGGCGTAGAAGGTGTATACCGGATCGACGCGGATGGCAAGGTTGCACGAGTGATCGGGCATCAAGTCGAGAGAGCGAACGGAGTTTTGGTAACCGTCAATGATCAGTACCTTCTCGTAGCTGACAATAACAATGACACCAACGATGGTGCTCGCAAGCTGTGGCGTTTCGATTTGCAAGCGGACGGTTCGGTGAATCTGCAATCGGCACGTGTCCTTTTCGACTGGGGTCATGGCCGCGGTCCCGATGGACTCAAGCAAGACATGCAAGGCAATCTATATATCGCTGCTGGATTGAATCGAAGCAACCCGCCGTATGAAGCTGAGTCGAGCATACGCGCTGGCATCTACGTCTTAGACATCGAAGGTCGTTTGCTGGACTTCGTTTCGGTGCCGACTGATGAAGTAACAAACTGTGCCTTTGGTGGAACCGATCTCAAGACTCTCTACATTACCGGCGGAGGAACGCTTTACAGCATTCGAACCAAAAACGCTGGCCGCGTTATTCCACGTGGATAGAGGAAACCGAACCTTGCAGCAAGTTACGCCCGCAAGAGAATCGAGCCAGTCTTTAGCACTTTTGGGTGCCGGAAAACGATAGTTCTGTAAAGTCAAATCGCTTCTGGCGAGATTTTCGGTTCATCCGGGAATTTGATGCGCAGCATTAAGTTGGCTCAGGATTTCGCTAATTATCTCAAACAGAAATGGAAAAGCATATCTAACTGCTGCGCCGTTCGGTCGCCGAGCTTCTGCACCGTTTGGAGCTTTCGCTGAACGAGTTTCACACTAGCGTTTGAAAAAGTCGGTGAACCCAAGGTCCATAATAGAAATCCTACAGCAACCACTGATGTAAATCGACCAACGACTGTGGAGTATTTGTGAGCGAGCATGCTTGTAGTCCTAACCCGTGAAATGGATTAAATGGTAGGGGCGAAAGGCATTTTTAATAGTTGCTTGAACCTATCCATACCACCGAAATCCAAGTGAGGGTCCCCTCAAAAAATCGTGGGAGCAAGACTTCGCCTTCCGCCAATTCAAGAGCATGCAATAAATCCAAGCCCTAGCCCAACAGGCGAAGCGCCATGGATTCAGAGCAACGGGATTCAGAGCAACGGGATTCAGCGTCACAGGTTTTTCGAGTTTTAGAGCGAATGTTCGCGACGCGACTCGACGTAGTTGCTCAGCATCCGAAAACGGCGGACTTGGTGCAGACTACAAACCCCGATGCAAGTCAGTAAAACGAGAAAAATTGCATGCTGGAAAAGGCTATCTCTATTGAGCAAGTAGGGCTCAAGCACTAGCAGCGCGAGATAGGAAAGGATGGTTACGATCGTGATCAGCACGATCATCCGAGCCCGAAAGAACATTCCTCCGCTTACTACCAACATGGGATACCCGATGAGAAGGGCTCCCTGCGGTTTGGCTGGATTCGAAAGCATCGATATCAAGACGGTCAGAAACAAGGAATCTGTACATAGCCAAAACGTGGCAACCCATGCGTCAAACTTCTTTTGTCTCGCCAAAAAACCGCACAAAACGCTGATCGCAATCCATGAAAGCGTAATGAAACTTACCTGAAGGTGGTAGTTTAAGTCGTCGCTGGCCGACATAGCGAACTGCAGTTGGCCAATTACAAACGCCAATCCAAGCGCACCCAAATGCGAAGAAATGACAGGTGACCTACGACCGAATCGTCGCAGACGATCGATCATAGTGGGCGCCTTAGCATGGGTCGGAAGCCCGTTAAGAAACCGTTCGAGATCTTCCGCCACTTCCTTTGCATCCGTGTAACGCTCTTTCGGCTTTTTTTCCAGACATCGCATGCAAATTAGTTCAAGCGATCGTGGAATTTGTTTATCAAGAGACCTCGGGGGATTGGGTTCGGTTTCAAGTACTTTCACGAGCGCATCCAAGACATTCTCAGAAGCAAAAGGTGCCTGTCCGGTTAAGCAAAAGTACAGCAAGCCACCTAGACCATAGATATCTGCAGAGGTTCCTACATTTTTATAGTCGCCGGCCGCTTGCTCTGGAGCCATATAGCCAGCCGTTCCCAAGACTTGGCCCGTTTGCGTTAGATCCGAGTTTTCGCTTGTAGACTTGGCCAAACCAAAGTCCGCAATGTAAGGTTTAAGTTGCGAATCGAGCAAGATATTGCTCGGCTTCAAATCACGATGCACAATACCCTTTGCGTGCGCAAACGCGATCGCCTGAGCGACGGCAACGATCATTTCGGCAATCTTGAAAAAAGATAGCTTTTGCGACTTCAGAGCTGATGCCAAATCAGTCCCATCGATCAACTCCATCGAGAAATAGTCGAGTCCTTCGATTTGGCCAACATCGTAAACGCGTATAATGTTGTCGTGTTTTAGTTGCGCAGCAAAGCGAGTCTCCTCACGAAACCTCGCCAGTAGCATGTTGCTGTTCGTGCTCTCAACGCCAAACCACTCGTCCGTCCGAACCAATTTGAGAGCTACTTCTCTAATTGGAGTCTTGCCCGCGTACTGCACCGCGCGATATACCACCCCCATGCCACCTTGCCCCAATACCTCTAAAAGTTCGCATTGGCCAAGTCGCCTCGGTAACTCGCGACTGAATTTCTTTGGAATCGACGGAATGACAGAATTAAATGCGACCGTCTCTGGTTCCATGAATGCCGTACAAAGGCAACTCTTGTCATTCGGAAATCTGGCAAAGTAGTCGGCGAGTGGTAGTACTTTGCCCGATGCAACGCGGTACTCACGATCTAGCTTGAGCAATTCAAGTAGTAGTTCACTTCGATCAGATTCAAGTCCCTTCGCCAAAAACTCTTCGATTGCAGGCTCAGAGCGACGACGAATCTCGGTTTCAAACGCGTCGCAAATCGGACCAATTCGATTTAAGACATGGTAGTCCACGTCCGGCGGCATCGAGTGATCATTTGGCATCGCCTACTCCCGCATCGTTTATGGAGTCTTGTGATCGGTACAAACCTAAAGAGATTATGAGCAAGCCCAACATTTGTATCAAATGAAATATGCCGTGGTTGTCAAATTCCCAGATAACTTGAACACGCAACGTCGATTGCGTGTCCACTGCAGCAGCGATCAACGTGATTAAAACACCTAACGCCAAAGCTCCCGAACCTCGGTGCCGGTTGCGGTCCCAAAGACAAGTGACATAAAGTACAAGGGCGCAC
>JANNNN010000244.1:0-2613 GCA_031398555.1 Planctomycetia bacterium
CAGGACGTCGGGCCCCAGTTGCACAAGGTCTGACGCAGACAGTACCGGCGCCTCGACCGCGCGATGCGCCTCGCTCCATGCCCGGTCGACCCGCGCGACAGGCGCAAGGAACTGAGGCCGTGGTCGATGCATCCAACACCGAACCTGCTCTCCTGATGCTACTCGCGCTCCGGACTTAAGTCCTTCATCGAACCGCCGTATGCGGACCCGCATGTCCGGTGGTGTGGGGAGGACGGTCAGCGATGGCCGTCCTTACCCGATTTCTGTCGATATTCCAAGTTGTCCAGTGATTAGTTGCAACGTGGTAGCGAAAGCAATTTTCTATTCTAGCGTTGCAGTTCGACAAGCGAAAATGGATCCGCCGAGAATCCCGACCAGAAGCGTGTAAGCGGGGCCGATGATAACAATGTGTACAATGATGTTTCCGCCATCGCCAGTCACTGCCATTGTCTGCTCAGTTTCGTTAACAGCAAGCCATAAGAGCATTTCCCAATATAGGATGGATGAAGCGACATGTGCAACGTAAACGATCGGCAATAGCAAGACAAGTACGATGACGTGTGCGAACTTGAATCGTAGCCTGCACGCGACGAAACAATATGCGGAGAGAATGGCAAGGTTGATGAAGTATCCAACGTATGTTGCATAGTGGAAGTACATTTCGTTGATCCACGATCATACCGAATGCTGCGGTGGCTGTATGACAGAACGACCTGGATTCACCGAGCCGACGGGATAAAGTTACCATCAGGTTGCGGCCGATCGTCGGCTTTGGTGCAATCCTTTGTTCCTTGCATGTTCGGGTCTCTTAGAAGTCCTGATGCTTGTTCGCGTTTCCTAACGCCCTCCAGGTAACGGTGCACATCTCCACCAGCGTCAGCCAGCAGTTTTTCGCGGGCAGCATAGATCTCTTCGAGGATTGGATTACTTGGCATGTTACGGATTCCCCAGAAATTCTGCAGGTGTGTAAATCAACAGTGTTGGATAACCGAGGCCTGAAAGCATCTTGTAAACTAAGGGAAGCATGTGGGCATTTGCGATGTGCCGACAGTTCTGAGTCAATAGAAATTGTACTCCACCAACGGCGGCAGTGGCAACATGCAGCGCGTCAAGTCTGGCTTTCGCTGGCATTAAGGATCGACCAATCAATTCGTCAGCGACAGCCTCGACTCTCGCGTCAGTCGGAATCAGCTGAATTCCAGCTAGCGCCGCCAATCGGTCCCGTGCTGCTGACGCATCGCCAAGGGCGGCCTCATCTAACACGAGTTGTGATGTTACGACCTCAAACTTCGGCCGTTCTTTTGACCACCATTCACGTGCCTGACTTTGAAGTACAGAGATAATCGGGTCCCTGCTCGGCCTCGCAGTCGCATGACTTATAATCGACGTTTCAATGTAGACTAAGTCCATGCTCCATCCTGTTGCAACGAACGGTTGTATTGTCCGAGTCGCGACGTGTGACTTGGACCTAATTTAGAAACCTTACTCGCGACTTCGGACCAATCCTTTGTTCGTGCTTTGTAGAGACTAGTTTGCACGTTGCCATTTCCATTCGTGATAGTTCCACTCTTCAATTCCGTTTGAAGTAACTACAAAAAGCCAGAGGTATTTGTCGCCATCGCTTTCAAAAAAGTCGTCCAGCGTACCATTGACGAGAATAATTGCCTGCAGTTCGCAATTAATCTCCACTGGCTCCTGCATCTCTTCACCGACCACAATTTTTGGAATTTTGGATGGTAGCGGAGGCACCTGTTTGCAGTCGCGCCAGGAATGAGCGACGGCCTCTGATTTATTCACCAATGAACTATATTTGATGTCTTCCCGGCGGTGTCCAAATCGCTGAATCTCGTCGATCCAATCTTCGTTGTATGTTACGCCAAGATCATATTTTTGAAAATCAAATGCAATCGGATAGAACAAAACTCTCATCCTATTTGTTTCAACTAGCTCGATCTTCATGTCAACCTTCATTTCCCGCAATAGACGCGGCTGCCTTTCACGAAGTCGATCGTATGCCTTCCGGAGATTTGCCGCGAACTTGTCATCAACCGAATTTATATTCGCGTTCTCAAACCCAGCCCAACCGCAAAGTGCACCGCCGTTTTTGTCTATCGCAGCGTAGCTGACTCGACGCTGCGACGATTTCGCATCGACGAATTGGATCAGTTGGTCCTTTGTCATTATCGTCGGAAAAAAAGCGTCGCCAGGCAAAAAGAAATTGTTGTTTGCAACGCAGGTGGAACAAAGCATTAGCAATGTGAGAGCCAAGATGAGATGGTTTGAAGATTGCAAACAGACTCTCCTTAATTACACGAACGACTCGATTCAGCCAGCCCGAGCAAGGAACTTTACGCAAGTCAAAACGCCTGATCGAGGGCTTGGTCGCAATCGCTTGTTCGTCCATTATAGCCATTTCGTCATCGTATACGGATCGACTGTATAGCTGAAAAATCTATTTTTCGGTTTCGGGCGATTTCTCTTTGTGGCACTTTTCGAGTTCGATAATTCTTCGTTCCAGCTCTATGATTCGTCTATACTGAAGAGCGATGGTGCCGCAAAGCATGCTAGTTAAAGTGAAGCATAGCGAAATGGGAACGAGAGCAGTCATAACCG
>JANNNN010000252.1:0-6862 GCA_031398555.1 Planctomycetia bacterium
TGTCGCGCGCGAAGATCATCACGTGATCAAGCCCGGCGATCTAGATTCCAGCGAACTTTGGAGGCGGCTGATCACCGGGGACGAATCGCTGCAAATGCCACCCCCAGACTCTGGTAAAAAACCACTCACGGTCGCGCAACAAGAACTGATTCGGCAGTGGATTCAACAAGGTGCAACCTATGAAGAGTTTTGGTCGTTTGCGCCACCTCGACCTCAAGTATTGCCCAACATCGAAAATAGTAACGGGCGCGAGAGCCGAATTGATCAGTTTGTCTTAGCTGCTTTGCAAAACAAGCGGATGCATCCCCAGCCTTCAGCCGATAAGCGGACCTTGATTCGGCGAGTCACCCTGGATCTGACAGGACTACCCCCAACGCGAGAAGAGATTCATCAGTTCGAACACGATGATGCCCCTGACGCATATCAGCGAATGGTCGAACGACTGTTATCAACTCCGCAGTATGGCGAGCACATGGCGCGCTACTGGTTGGATCTCGTGCGATTTGCGGATACTAACGGAATGCATCACGATCACTATCGCGAACTGTCGCAGTATCGCGACTGGGTCATTCGAGCGTTTAATGCGAACTTGCCCTTCGACCAGTTTGCAACGTATCAGCTCGCCGGTGACTTGCTTGAAAATTCGACGAACGACCAGCGAATTGCGTCGGGCTATAACCGTCTCCACATGGTCATGGACCGAGGAACCAATCCTCCACAAGAAAGTTACACTCGCAACGTTGTGGACCAAGTCTCCGCATTTGGAACGGTGTTCATGGGGATGACGCTTGAGTGTTCGGTTTGTCACGATCACAAATACGATCCAGTGAAGCAGCGAGATTTCTACCAACTATTTGCGTTCTTCAACAACATCGACGGCGATCCTGAAACGCCCGGTCGCGACCAGCAACCTCCAATCCTGCAACTGCCAACCCCAGAGCAATCGACCAGCTTGAATGAGTTCGAGTCACAACTCGCAGCGGTCAAGCACGAGGTCGACAACTTAAAAAAATCGCTTAAGGATCTCCTTGTTCCCGAAAAGTCGGATAAAACCGGTGGCGGCGCGACTGACCAAGTCAAAACCGAACAAACCAGCGCTCTGGAAGCGCAAGTGAAGAAGAAGGAAGAGGAGTTAGGTCGCCTGAAAACAGCGAAAGAAGAATTCGAGCGAGGCATTCCAATTGCTCTCGTCATGAAAGAACGGTCCGATGTGCGGCCCGCTTACATTCTTAAACGTGGTGCCTATGACCAACTGGGCGAGGAGGTCTCAAGAAACACGCCCGCGTTTTTGCCTCCACTAAAGTCGAAGGGCGAACTGAAAACTCGCCTCGACTTAGCGCGGTGGGTAACTGACAAGCAGAATCCGTTGACGGCGCGCGTGACCGTAAATCGGTTTTGGCAGCAATTTTTTGGAGTGGGCCTTGTAAAAACTTCACAAGATTTCGGCGCGCAGGGCGAATTTCCTAGCCATCCCCAATTGCTGGACGATTTGGCCATCGCATTTGTCGAATCCAGCTGGGACGTCAAGTCGCTTGTCCAATCGATCGTTTTGTCAAAGACTTACCAGCAATCTTCGCGAGTCTCGCCTGACGAATTTAGAGCCGATGCCGACAACCGACTGCTAGCACGCGGATCGCGAATCCGATTGGACTCTGAAGTGATTCGCGATCAAATCCTCGCCATCAGCGGTCTGCTAAACAACTCGATGTATGGCAAAAGCGTGAAGCCGCCGCAGCCCGCGGACTTGTGGAAAACGGTCTCCATGGTCTCGTCATCAACCTACTCTTTCAAAGAAGACACGGGTGACAAGATTTACCGGCGAAGTTTTTACACGTTCTGGAAACGAGCCATGCCGCCTCCCCAAATGACCATTTTCGACGCGCCCACTCGAGAAAGCTGTACGTCGCGACGAGAACGGACCAATACACCAGTACAAGCTTTGTTGATGATGAACGAGAGTCAATATTTCGAAGCGGCTCGGTATTTTGCACAGCAGTTGTTAGGAACGCAAAACCAGAGCGACCCCAATCAGAACGATGCTGATCGCATTCGCATTGCTTTCGAGTCGGTCACGTCACACCTGCCAACTGCCGACGAACTAGCGGACTTGCAAAGTGGACTGGACGGCTTTCGTTCCATCTACCGGGACGACGTGAACGCTGCCCTAGCGATGACTCACGATCTGACTTTGCCCAACGATGCGCAGCGTATTGAACTGGCTGCGTTTACAATGTTGGTTAATACCCTCTTCAACCTCGATGCAGCCAAAACACGTGAGTAATGCCATGACTGAAAACCTCCACGAGCAATTGAGTTGGTTGCAATCACGACGCAGATTCTTGAACCATACCAGCATGGGGCTAGGGGCCGCCGTGCTCGGGTCCATCCTTGCCAAGCGAGCCTCCGGGGCGTTACCGGAGTTGCCGCATTTCCGCCCCCGCGCTAAGCGCGTCATCTTTTTGTTTATGGGAGGAGCGCCTAGCCAGCTCGATTTGTATGACTACAAACCTGGGCTTGAAGCGAAATACAGACAACCTCTGCCCGACGTGGTTCGAAGCGGCCAACGCGTAACAGCCATGACCGAAGGCAAGGAACATTTGATCCAGCCATCGATTTTCAAATTCTCACCGCAAGGCAATTGCGGAAGGTACATGAGCGAATTGCTGCCGCACTTGTCAACCGTGGTGGATGATCTGTGCTTTATCAAGTCGATGCGCACCGAAGCGATCAATCATGATGAAGGCAAGACCCAAATGTGTACTGGCTCGCAAATTCAAGGCAAACCGAGTTTGGGTGCATGGCTGAGTTACGGGCTCGGAACGCTCAACAGCAATCTGCCCGATTTTATCGTACTCAATTCGGCCTTCTGGTCCGGCGACCAACAGAACGTGCAAGCCCTTTACAGCCGCCTCTGGGGCACAGGGTTCTTACCGTCCAAGTATCAAGGAGTGGCTTTCCAAGCCGCAGGGGACCCAGTCCTTTTCCTTTCGAACCCAACCGGTGTCTCCCGTACCAGTCGCAATAAGATGCTTGAACTCGTGACGCAACTCAATTACAAACACGCCAGTGACATTGGAGATCCGGAGATCCAGACTACGATCGCGCAACAAGAGATGGCTTTCCGGATGCAAGCCTCCGTCCCAGAGCTGACCGACCTTCGAGACGAACCCGAATCGGTCAAGAAATTGTATGGTCCTGAAGTCGAGAAGACAGGCTCGTTTGCGCGGAACTGCATGCTCGCCAGACGGATGGTCGAACGGGGCGTTCGCTTCGTGCAAGTCTTCCACCGCGGTTGGGATCATCACAGCACTCTGCCTACAAAACTGCGAGGCCAATGCAAGGATGTCGATCAACCTTGGGCTGCACTGATTCAGGATCTCAAGTTGCGCGGGATGCTTGAAGATACACTGGTTGTTTGCTCAGGCGAGTTTGGACGCACGGTCTACTGTCAAGGTAAGCAGACCGCCAGCGATTACGGACGCGATCATCATCCCCGATGCTTTACCACATGGCTGGCCGGTGGAGGAATCAAGGGAGGCATCGAGCACGGTCGTACCGACGAATACAGTTACAACATCATCGATCAAAACGGCGCGCCAACAACTCGTTTCGAAGATGACGCGGTCCACATCAATGATCTCAATGCTACTATCCTAAACCAACTTGGCATCGATCACCGCCGCCTGACATTTCCATTCCAAGGACTCGACCAGCGTCTGACTGGCGTCGAAGAAGCGCACGTCGTCGATAAGATTATCCTATAAGTATTATCCGATAAGTGTCGAACATTTGTCTCAAATATTGCCGATTCCTCGCATGCGTTGCCGATTACGCACGCGGATCAAAGCAATCGGCTGCCAGGGCAGCATCACAGGCATCTGAGTGCTGGACATGATCGAGTTTAATCTTCGACTTTGCCGGAACATTCACGCGGCCGCCGGCGAAGTTATTGTGTAGAATAGAACGTTGCGTCCTTTGTAAAAAAGCAAAAGACTCCGCCATCCCACATTTCCCGCCTCGCATCATCCCGCCTCGCTTTGGTTGGCCAGCTATGACGTTGCCGAAGTTACTCGCCACTTTCGTTTTGATCCTTTGTGCAAGCTGCTTGCCGTTGCCAGCCGTTGAACCACCGTCGTTTCATGAAGACGTGATGCCGTTGTTTACACGCTTTGGATGTAGCGCAGGGGGCTGTCACGGAAAGCTGGCGGGACAAAACGGTTTTCGTTTATCGCTTCGTGGCTATGCGCCCGAACTGGACTACGAATCGATCGTCCTGGAATCGCGGGGGAGACGAGTGAATTTCGCGGCACCAGAACTTAGCTTATTAGTTCGTAAAGCGCTGGGAGAAGTTCCACACGGCGGTGGTCAACAAATTCGACCTGGCAGTCAAGCAGAACAAACTTTGTTAGCTTGGATCAAAGCGGGCGCCGAGGGGCTTGTGTCCGACGAACCACGCTTGCAAGGAATCGCGGTCACTCCGGCCACTCAGACGTTAACCGTTGGACAAGAACAAAAGCTAGTTGTTAAGGCAACGTATAGCGACGGCGGGCAACGCGACGTTACTTGGTTAACGCAGTTCGCTTCAGGCGATGCAAGCGTATTGGATGTTTCAGCCGAGGGACTCGTTACCGCCCAACGAACTGGTGAAGCAATCGTTCGGGCCACCTTTCAAGGTCAGGTAGAAATCGCTACTTTCACAATGCCCGTCGAAACGACTGCAGATGCTAAGTGGTATACCGAGCGAAATAACAACCTCGACGATAGCGTGTTCGCGAAGCTCGCTTCGCTACGCATCGCTCCATCTCCCTTGTGTGACGATGCGACTTTCATTCGCCGCGCCTATCTAGATGCAATCGGCACGTTGCCTAGCGCCGATGAAGTTCGTGTTTTTTTAGCGGACACCCACGACCAGAAGCGTTCCGTGCTAATTGAGCAATTGCTGAAACGCTCCGAGTTTATTGATTTTTGGGCGCTGCAATTAGGCGATTTGTTGCAGAACCGCAAGGAGCGGGACCACGATGTGCGAGGGACAAAAGGCGTTCGAGCGATGCACCAGTGGCTGCGTGAACAGTTGACCGCAGGTGCTAGTTGGCGCGATATCGCGAGTACAGTGTTAACGGCCTCAGGATCTTGCGAGCAAAATCCGGCCGTGGGTTTCTACATCGTGACTGTGGGTGAAAAAGAATCGTCTCAATCGGAAGTCGCCGACTCAGTCGCCCAAGCCTTTCTGGGAACGCGTATCGGTTGCGCACGCTGCCACAATCATCCTCTGGAAAAATACACTCAAGACGATTACTACCACTTTGTCAGTTTCTTTACACGCGTTTCCATGGATCGCAAGAATCCAACGGAAGGTACAACCGAGCTGATCGTCGGCAACCAACACATGTTGAATCTGCAACGCGAGCTAAACAACAAACGTAGTGAACGCACATCGCTTCGCCAAAAAAACGGAGATGATGCCAAGATTACTGAAATCGAGAAACGTATCGCGGACTTGCAAAAGCAAATTGATAATGCGCGAATGAGCGCAGTCGAAGTTTCGCAGCCGCGTACGGGAAAACGATTGCGTCCGCAACCACTTGATCGGGCCGAGACCAGCGTTCCTGCCGGTGCAGACCCTCGTCAAACGTTGACCAGTTGGATCATCGATCCGAAAAACGAGCAGTTCTCCGGAGCGATGGTGAACCGCTTGTGGAAACACTTCTTTTCCGTAGGATTGGTCGAGCCGGTCGACGATCTGCGAGCTACTAACCCTCCCTCGAATCGTGCCCTGTGGGATACGCTCATTCACGAGTTCGTTCAAAGTGGGTACGATCTGAAGCACGTTATGCGGTTGATCATGAACTCGCGGACTTATCAATTGTCTGCTCAAACATCGCCGGAAAATGAACGCGATACGCGGTTTTACTCGCATTTTTATGCGCGACGCTTGCCAGCGGAAGTTTTGCTAGATGCTATCTGTGAAACAACAGGCATTCCGGAACGGTTCACTGGTTATCCCCTCGGAGTGCGAGCAATCCAAGTTCCTGATGTTGGAGTCGATTCGTACTTCCTATCATTGTTCGGGCGTTCAGAGCGAACGACTGCATGTGCGTGCGAGCGCAAGTCCGACGTAACTTTGCCACAGTTATTGCACTTGCAAAACAGCGACGAATTGCTGCGCAAGCTGTCAGCACCTGAATCAAAATTGACGAAACTAATTGCTGAGTCCGACGACCAAGTAGTGATCGAGAAAATGTTCTTGAGCACTCTCGGACGATTGCCCACCGGTGATCAGCGCGCCGCACCATTGAAGAGCTGCTCATAACGGGCGATCGCAGCGAAGTGTTCGTGGACACGCTTTGGTCATTGCTAAATTCCAAAGACTTTACATTTAACCGCTGAAGTATTTAACGTAGCTTGGGACCATTTGTCCCGAGCTACCGATTCGCAATTTTCAAGACTGCCATGGACGCTCGGGACAAATGGCCCCAAGCTACATCTGCTTCCAACTAGGTTCATAACCATGTTCGATCTTCACTTCAACCATCCTCGCCGCGATTTTCTTCGCGTGGGAGGACTGTCAGCATTAGGTCTCAGTTTACCCGCGCTGTTGCGTGCTCAAGCCGTCGCATCGGAAGCCCGCCCGCGTCGCGCCAAGTCGGTTATTCTTGTGTATCTAGGTGGTGGACTGTCACACCACGATAGCTTTGACCCCAAGCCAGAAGCAATCGAAGAGATTCGTGGCAAATATCGTCCCATTTCGACAAATGTATCGGGGCTGATGATCAGCGAGATGCTGCCGATGATGGCGCAGACGATGGATAAAGTCTGTCTGGTCCGTAGCGGAAGTCACAACAATGATCATCACGAAACGGCA
>JANNNN010000261.1:0-7531 GCA_031398555.1 Planctomycetia bacterium
TCCCATGTCGCGAGCGTTAGCAACCGTGTTCCCAGCGTCTTGAGCGCCTGTCAGCGGCGCGGCTGAAAGCGCAAGGCTGTAGGCGGTGTTATTCAAATTTGTATTGTTGCCGTAGGGAATGATGTAGATGAAGTAAGTACCTGCGACCAGCGGCTCACTAAAACCGATTGTCGAAGTCGATTCGCTATACTCCAGATCTTCTCCAGCACCGAAGGTTCCGTCTGCATTTGCGTCGTAATACAGCCAAGCTCTCACCCACTCTGACAGACCTGATACGCCTGCTGTCAGCGTCGATGCCGTGGACAAAGTGAATTTGTAGAAATCGGCGTCGCCGGTCTGTACAACATCGATGAATGAATTGGGTACATTGTTCAGGACTCCAAAGTCTCGTGCGCTGATTGCCGTTCCACCAGCATCGGTGGCTCCGTTAATGGTTGTTGCCGAAAAACTAAATTGATAAGCTGAATTGCGTCCCGTATTTGCTGGCAGCAGTCTTACATAATAAGTCCCCGCAGAAACTGGCTCAGAAAACTGTCCGACGCTAGTTAACACGGAACTCTCTAACTGCTCGTTGATGTCCAGTTGTCCATTTTCATCGAGATCGACGTAGATCTCTGCTCGAACTTGCTCGGTTAAATTGCTAAGCGATAGACTCACCTGGGCGGCACTTGCGAGCGTAAAACGGAATACATCGGCGGGGTCGCTTTGTCCGATAGCGTCATTGCCTATACGATCGTTGAACGTGAAGGGGGTGCTGCTAAGCTGACCAATATTTAGCGCACCACCAATAAAATCGCCAGGGTCACGATCTTCGATGACGTTCATCCTCCGAATGATATTGACTCCAACGATGGCGTTTCCTGCCCGGTCTGTAATAGCACTCGGAACAATCGTCAACTCGTACTCGCCGAGCAATTGCATGTCGAAAGTCACAACTGCTTCAGTACCTCGCGCCCGAAATTGAACCGCTAGCGGTTGTAGGTTTGTTGTACCTCCTGGAGCTCGCAGTTGTACTGTGGTGGTACTGATAGTGGCTGGATCGATAGGTTCGTTGAACTGTAAGCGGACTGAGTTCGCGCCTTGGAAACGCTGTGCGCCGTCCGACGGAAAAATCGAGCTTAAGGTTGGTGCGAAGGTGTCCGCTACAAGTGCGAGAGTTGCGACGGCTGAAAGCACGCTATTGCCGCCAGTATCGGTAGCGCGCAATTGTACGGTCGCGGTACTGGATCCAGCCGCGAGTCTTGGAACCGCAACCGAAAGATCAAAAGGAAAAGTAACGTCGTTGATCGCCACTCGGCCATTGACCAGCACCTCGACGTTACGAACTTGAACATCATCACTAAACTGACTGAGTAGCGTAATTGTCGAGCCTTCTACTACTTGAATGCCAGCGGTTGCTGGATCGATATCGAGACTAGCGAAGTTTGGGCTAATCTGCGGTACAGTTTTCCTCGTATCAAAGGGGAGATAGTTGACGACTTGAAGCCCAGTTGTGCCCGTGGCGACAAAGCCAATTCCTGCACCCATAGTGACAGTGCGAGGTGCCGCGGGCAAATTGAACCGTGTAATGAACTCGGAGCCGGCTGAATTGGTGTTCTGAGGATTGGCCATATTGATGACATCTACAACCCCCGCGCCGCCAGCGGTTCCAATTAACAATCCACGTCCTGAACCATTAGCAATCGCCAGGGTACTTGGCGATATGTTTGGCGACGCGACGTCGGAAGGGCTGATCTCGACTGGCGAAGCTGGATTCGTCACATCGGCCGTGGCATAGCCACCCCGCGAGTAATTGGTCGCTGAGGCGTACGCAACGCGATTGCCAACGAACAGTCGACCACCACCGTGTGTCATTTGGGTTCCACCGCGACGAACCATCGAAAAGCTGCTGATGTCAATAACTTCTAAGTTTCGGCTGGCGTCCATGGTGTAAAGAAAAGTGCCTTCGCGCGCCAGTCCAGTTATGTTTTCATTTCCCAGATCGATTGTTTGAAAGAACTCGCCCGTCAGGAGGTCGAATGAGTAAAGATCTGCACCGACCGCAGTGTATATGACGCCATCAACGACTTCGATTTGAGTTGCAGCAACATCGAGCGTTCGAATCAAGCGTGGCTCCATCGGGTCGGCAACATTGACAATTTGGATACCGCCAGTATCCGCAGCCACCGCTGCCAAACCACGAACTGGATCGACCGCGACATCCACGGCGTTGCCCAACAGATTCAATTGCCCCAGCACAATTGGATTCTCAAATTCAGATGCATCAACGATAGCGAAACCATTGCTCCCGGTCGCCACATAAGCCGTTTGCCGCTCGCCGTCCAGCTTCGATCCGGTTAGCACTACTTCGTTTGCTTCGCCAAATAGCGTAACGCTGGCGATTACTCCGGTCGGATATCCAATGCCGTCCAGTGGATTCAAGCCCTGTTCAAGCTCGGCACCGTCGAGAATACCGTCTTGGTCTGAGTCAGCGTTGGAAATGTCGGTGCCAATGACATACTCGCCCAAATCCGGAATCCCATCTCTATCGCTGTCAACGTCCGCAGCTTTGCGCGCAAAGTTTACCGGTATGCGAACTTTAAGTCGCTGGCCAATTGTCGATGCAGCGTTAACGAGACTACCGCCCAGGTCTTTTGAAACGGGCTCGTAAATCGTCACGTAACCAACTGAGGTTGCCGGAAGAATCGCTGACGCAATGCCATTTGAAGTTGTGTGCCCAAAAAAAGTTGCTGTCGTATTAGTCGCCACATCGACTCGATAATAGACGATCCGAGGAGAAACGCTTCTCGGATTTGTCAGAGATCCCGCGCCACCAAGGGTCCGAGGCGTCGCATTTTGGCCGCGTACAAAGTTCATAACCGTAGAAGGACGGAGATCATTGATTCCGAATGTTGAAGGATCTAGGCCTGTTGGAATTCCGGCTGCGAGAAAAGCCGCGTTTACCGAGGTCGCGCATGTATAGCCCTCGCTCGTATTGAACGAGTAAATTGAACCCGGTGCAGTTATCGCTGTGAAGGCGGTAATGAAGTCACTTCTTTGACCAGCAGCTAGAATTAGCGGTACCGCTCCAACGTTATCGTAATTGCGTCCCAGTGAATCCAGCGACCGGGGAGGCGGAGCCGGAGAGCCCCATATACTCCCATTTGGCATCATCTCAGCCGTGCGTATTTGACCTGTGTCATCTCGATACGCGACAAAAAGATGATCATAGCCCGCAGTTTCTGAGAATCCATTGAATACACTTGAGCCCCCCCATGGATTATCTGCCCCTACGACTGCTATTCCGCTTGGACTCGCATTAACAGCCTGTTCTATCGCTGCGATATTGTCTGCCGCCTCCTGTAGGTTGGCCCCTGCAACGAGATCGCCAATGGTGTATACCTCTCCGTTAGCCGCGTCGCGATAGATGTTTCTTTGATCTGGGGTTGGAAGTGGGAGATCTCCGGTTTCTTGGCCAACTTCATTTGTTTCTGCAATAGCTATTTCTGTCTCAGTACCTGGTTGCGTAAAATGCCATCCCGGTGCCAGAATCCCAACGCCAGGATCACTCACTATTGCTCTTCCATCAGCCGAGACGGTGCCATTGCCAATAACCGTCCACTTGCCGGCATCGTGATCAAATGACCAGATAAGACTCTTTTCGCCTGGCTTCAAACCTTCTAGGTTTGGAAAACTGACTGGAGCGGGCGTTCCGAAATTCGTGCTTCCTCCGGCCAAATTGAAACCGCCTGCGGTACCTGCTTGAATGGAAACGACTAAGCCGGGATTCACATTGGGAGGCAATGGAGCAGGCAAGTTGTTTGGATTTACGGGCACGATGGTGGCTAGAGTGGCTGGCGTACCGTCAGCGTTCTGGGCGGACCCTACCGGATAGATTACTCGCATGGTGTCCAGCACCAATTGGGCCTTAGTCGCATCACCTGCGAATAGCGAATTGCGGATGACACTCTCCGCAAACGCCCCAAATCCCACCGTGCTTGCCTGAGTTGGACTTAGCGTCACGATATCACCCATGGCCATTGGCGGCAGGTAGACGTGGAACTGCGTTCCTGGTTCACTTGGATTCACGTCTTCTGAGTCACCGTCCATTCGCAACTGCACACTTTGCCCGGGTACGCTATGAAATGGCTTTCCAAGTGTCGCGTACTTAGTTCCAGCCGGTGCACCGGTCGCAGTACTGCCATCGATGTGTACGAAGAACTCAGGAGCAGGTAGTCCATCAGGAACATTCAGCAGTGAATTCGGGATGCCCAATTCAAACCGCCCCGACGAATCTGTTATCGCCTTAATGCGTGGATCCGCATCGAGTGAAATCGTTACACCTTGTATTGGTACAGTTGGATTGTAAGAGTCTTTTACAAATCCCCAAACACGAGTTCCAGGTATAAAGGCCAAAGGCAACGTGCGAAAACTGTATGCCGCCGAAGTTCCAGATCGGCCTGCACCCGCAGCATCAAGAAACTGGCCATTGCGACCTTTGATCTTAGATCCATCTACCACAACTCTAACTTCGGTCGATGCCGGAAGAGCTTGACTATAAAACAGAGTTGCAAACTTCTCCGTTGGGGAAACGCGAATCGTTCCCGATAGCTTTCGCGCGTTGGCGATTGCATAGAAGCTACTTTCAGTAACAGTAGCCGGATCGATCTTCGCATCGAAGCTGATAACAGTTTCTCGCGTTAGGCTTACCAACGTATCGCCATCGGCAGGCGATACCGATACAACGCTCGGTGAACTGCCAACACTGATGCTGAAGGATCTTGCTACCGTAGTGATGCCATCGGACAGCTCAACACTGATCGATTGGCTTCCGGACTGGTTCGGAGTTGGCGTCCAGGTAACGATTCTTGTCACCGCATCGAATTGTGCTCCACTTGGTTGATTGGGTGCTAATGCAAAGGCTAGTGCGTTGGCAGGCAAGTCCAAATCGCTACCGCTAACAGTGAACTGCAATGGTTCGCCGACAACCACTTCTAGCCCAGATAAAGGCTGAATCAAAGGAGCCGAATTTACTTCACTCGCCGTTACGGTTAGCGTTCGGCTAGTCGTCAAATTGTCCCGATCTCGAACTTGCACTTGTAGTTCATAAGTTCCGGGTGCTTGCGATTCCGAAGGAGTCCAAACTATTACTCCCGTAGCTGAGTCGATAGAGGCCCCAGCGGGCACACTCCCAACGAATGAGTAAGTCAGAATGTCGCCGACATCAGGATCCGACGCGACGGTGTTTACCGACATTCGTGTAAGTTCGGCGACAGTTTGTGATGCAAACGGATTCATTACGGGAGGTCGATTTGCTACATTCACTAGCCGCAGGCCCAGTGCATAATTCGTACTTGCAGCCGTGATATTCGATGTTAACCGAACAAAGTAGTCGCCTGGGACCAACGGAATAGTCTCTGTAGTCCCGCCGCCGTACGCTTTCGTAAATACCGCTTCGTCAGCGTCAATTAGGTTGTTTTGGTTCAAGTCGTGGTACAACGCGAATAGGACTTCCGAAGTTAATCCAGACAACTCCATCGTCAAATCACCAGGAGCTGAAAGTGCGAATCGAAAAACATCCGCTGGATCGATTTGGCCAATGGCATCAGTTCCTATTCGGTCAGAATAGCTGAACGCTTGGTTGCTTAGGTTTCCGGCGAAATATGCATCATTAGACGAGTCTCCTGGATCGCGATCTTCAATCACCATCAATGCCTGTGTTGCATCCAATACAATTTTATTGCCAGCCAAATCGGTGACTTGGCCTCCAATCACTTTGAGTGCATATTCACCTACGACTGTGGCCGAGTAACGTACATCAACCGCAGCGTTACCGGGTAGTACCTGAAACGTCGTAGCCAAAGTCTGGCTCGGATTTGCAATGTTAGCCAAAACAATGGTAGAACTATTCACGGTCGCGGGGTCGACAGCTTCTCCGAACTGTGCCGTAACAGAACTTGGGCCTGGGAAGTGACGATCAATGCCACGTGGCAAAACGAAGGTAACCGTTGGTGGAACAATATCTAGCTTGTAAGAAAACACTGTCATAAACCGTTTGCCGTCAGCGGTCGACAACAGCACGCGGGCGGTCAAATCTCCATTGGTTAATCCATTGGCGACGGTAGGCGAAAAAACCAAGCCGCCGCGTCCGTCTGGTATGAGGTCGACAACTGTCCCCCGTCCAAGGCGTGCTCTCGCGATGGAAACGGATGCGATTGGTATACTGGAATTGACGGTCAATCGCCCGTCGTTTGTAAGGCGGTCGGCCGATGATATACCGTTATCTCGGGTCAGTTGAACACTTGCCGGAAATGATTCTGCTCTCCGATTCAGTGAGTTAATCACCAACAACGCGTCGATCGGAGAGAGTTCGAAATCTCCATTGGTGTCGTAATAGGGATTTGTGCCCACTGGTGATCGGAAGTCTAATGGTGGAACACCCGGAGCCCTCCTCTGATTGAGCTTATTGATTATTAGCAGAGCATCCAGCGGTGAAACTTGGGCGTCATCATTTATGTCTACGTTGAGAAGTGGATTCTGCCAGTCGGAAGCTAGCAAGCATTTTAGCTCCAAACGCTCGATGTTTAACTGTCGTCGAAGGCGTGTTCTATTTCGAGCTGAATGGAGCTTGGGGAGTCTCGATAAGCAAGACTTCTTTAACCCACAGCGATCGTCGTTAACTGTCATATTGCGACCCAGTGAATTTCAACAAACATTATGGATTTCAAGACAATGCACCATTCGCGATCACCTTCGCACTATTGCACTTGCATCATAGCGATTTTCGATCTTCGCGGGTTGAAGAAAACCTCTAATGTTTATTTTTGACCTTGCAACTCCGTTTGTCGTTTGTGCCTGTTGCGACCTTAGCACCGAAGTCGCACGAAAAATGGACTCGGTAAGTTCCCTTACTTGCGCATTCCATCGGTTTCGCTCCGCCCGATAGGAAGGGGTAAATGTGAATTGAAGTAAGCGGGAATATGTGCGAGCACGCATCGTTGATGTTTTGACGAAAAGTTGACTAGATTTTTCGGGAAATTGAACTAGTGGGGGCCAAGACGAGCCGTCCGAACGGCTCTTGCAACTACACTGAAATTGCCAAAACGCTGACTCGGAATGATGTGCCTCGGGATCGCCGCTGTACCCCGCAACTCCAGATAAGCATCCTGGATGGGATGCTCTATCTAGATAGTCTTTTGGCACTTAGCGTATCTACGGACTTGTCTCGTGTCTGCGTAACGCCCGTAGGAGACCTCGGTAGGTGGTGGGGTTGCTGTATTAACGGCGCGCTGTGCAATACCAACGAGTCTCAAGAAACCAGCTTTGCCCCGCCTCGACAATCAACGAAATGCACCCCTCAACACCGATCAATACGGAGCCCGCTCAGGAGGAGCTCTCGGTTATGAAGACCAATACCAACGACTTCAGCTCGCCCATGCCCCGCCCTCCAAAATTCACCGACAAGCTCGAGGAGCGGCGGTACCTCAAGGTGCGTCTAGCCGCCGCATTCCGGATCTTTGCGAAGCACGGCTTCGACGAAGGAGCTGGTATG
>JANNNN010000278.1:0-5039 GCA_031398555.1 Planctomycetia bacterium
CCGCCTGTCGCGATATCAAGCAAACCGTCGCTGTTAATGTCATCAACGATCAATTGCCGACCAATACCCGCTTCACCATCCGCCTGGAACGGCAACCAATCAACGCCATCTTTGCCTCGCACCAGCCTGAACCAATAGACCACCGCGCCCGCATCCCACATCGGGCTCGCCTTGTGATGCGAATAGTAAGTCTTGCCAGTGACAATGTCTTTCAATCCATCGCCATCCATATCGGCCAAGTTGACGCTGTGCAATTCACTGAACAGGACGCCGTACTTATTGTCCGACTTGTCCTGTCCCATAATCACATGCTGCTTGAAATCGATCTCCTCGCCATCGCGAACTTGTTCGTACCATGAAAGTCCAAACTCGTGAGCCGCTTCACTGGTGATCACGTCATTGTCACCGTCGCCGTCGACGTCGTAGGCATACATTTCCGCACCACCGTAGGCGCTCGATAATTTGACCTTATGTAACTTCCAACGTCCGGTGTCCGCGCCGGTCGCCGGTTGCTCGAACCAACCTTCGACTTGTAGAATGTCCGTGCGTCCATCGCCGTTGACGTCGCCGATTCCAAGGCCATGACCAAACCGTTCCGTGGCAAGTTTTTCAGAAATAGGATGGAAGGTCCAAGCATTGAACGGTTTCGCCCAATCGATTGAGGCATAGCCAAAGAGACCATCACGAGTACAAACCAGTTCGGGTTTCTCGTCGCCGACCAAGTTCGTCAATTGCGGCGATTCGTTCGAGACCCAATCAAAAACTTGCACCTTCTCCCAGTGCTCTACCGGGTCGCTGGCTGTTGCTCCTTTTAAGCCTGGATTTTTGTAAACGAAAGCTGGCGTGCCTGGAAAACCAACGGTGAAAATATCGGGATAGGTGTCGCCATCAAAATCATAAATCCACGCGAAGAAATGATCGGTGTATTTTTCCATCGGTTGAGGAACGGGAGCATAGATTTCATGCTTCTCAGTAAAGCCTGGCCCTGCAAACCAATACGGACCATAAACGACATCTTTTACCCCGTCACCGTTTAGATCGCCAACTGCAGTCCCCTCTGAGAAATAGGTTTCCGACAGTCGTTGGCGTCTGAACTCGTGAACTTCAAAGTCTTGTGCTAAACCTACTGGAGCTGTCGCGCACCAAAGCGACCAGCCCACGAGTCGGCAAGATAATGCGGCAAACGAACGACTATGAGTGGACTGCTTCATCGCAATCTCCAGAAGTTGAGAGGAGGATCAGGCGGGTTTCAGAGAGCCATCCATTGTAACTCAAGCAGGTCCTGGAGGTTACTCACCGGCTTGTGACAGTGAATATAAGGAGGAGCGGTTTTAGTTAGTGCACAGGCAGGAATGGAACTTTCTACGCCATTGTAAACGCCTATGCTATTTTTGCGGAGCAAAACGCGACGCTGCTCCGAAACCCTTATGATAGCTGCCGCGGAAGATAGTTCGGAGGCCTTATCGCTGCAGTAGTCTCATTGCCGGGCTATCGACAAAAACGGCCTTCCTGACGTTCACTTGAACACGAGGGAGTTTTGAACATGCATAAACAGGATAAACAAGATGAGAAATTCAGATCCTGTACATCCTGCCCATCCATGGTAATTGTTCCGAACACGAGGGAGTTTGAACAGTTTTCAACATGGATAAACAGGATAAACAAGATGAGAAATTAAGATCCTGTACATCCTGACCATCCATGTTAATTGCTCCGAACACGAGCGCGGGGAACGATGCGGAAGGTGAGTCGGAAAGACGTTTTTGATTCGAGAACACTACCGCACTAGCCTTTGTTTTGAAGTTTCCTGCCAAGTTGAATTGGGGGATCTATTAAATTAATGATTTACGCTAGGAAGCCACCCGTGGAACTGTCGGATATCATTTTTTCCCGCAATGTTTGAAGACCTCGTTTGAGAAGACCAGCCACAGCCATTTCACTTTTGCTCATCGATACAGCCATCTGCTTAAGCGAATATCCCTCGACGTACCGCAGTCGCAGGGCTTCGCGCTGCGTCTCAGGCAAGTCCTCTAAACAATTGGCCAAGTAGACGGCAGCTTCGTCACGCATCAACCGTTGACTGGGCGAAGTGGTTTCAGATGGAGCAAGATCGGTGATGGCGGGACGGCTGTCGGTGGGGCTATTGGAAACTTCACGGCCGGCGGATCTCTTTTGGGTGAACAGATGTCGTTGATGTGCGGAGGAGACATTGTTGCGAAGGATATGACGCAACCAACCAAGCATCTCTTCGATTTGATGGCCGCGAAAATTGGCTAGATCACGCTGGGCTTCTAGGAACGTGACTTGGACAACGTCCGCCGGATCCAGTCGACCATTTAATCGCGGATCGAGGTAGCGCTGGGCGAGCACCGTCAAATAGGCACGGTAATTTTCAAGCAATGTACCAAGCGATTCGGCGTTGCCGTTTTGAGCTTCTTCTAAAAGTTGTTGATGGTAAGTGCGATTCACTGGCGGGCTCTACTTCTTGCACTTGCTCGCAACTTGACACACTGCACAACCGCCCTTGCTACCGCAGCCGTTCTTTGCTTCTTCAGTTCCGCAGCCTGGTCCGCATCCATGCTCGAGCAATTGGGCAAATTTGCTCTCACGAACCGCACGCTCGTAGATGGCGGCTAGCTGGTCCAAGTGAAGTTGAATCTCAGGCGAGACTTCGGAAAGAAAATGAAAGTAAAGAGTTTTGCCATCCAAGAGCGGCTCGACGTCAATCAACAGCCCCGTAACATTCTGGTCGTTCAACCACCGCTGGCAGCTCTCCTGAGCTTGATTGGATTGTTCTTGAAGATGCCCCCACAAAATCTCGTCCTCAACAGTCATCCCGCGCAGTACGCTGCCGTCGGCCAGATCGACGGTCGATTGCTTTAGCTGAGTTGGGCCCAAAATTTGACCGATTTCGATCCCGCGTTGAGTTCGACATACAACTCGAGAACCCCGCCGAAAAATGGATTCCTGCGAAGTTCGGAACCGCCCAATTTGCCCCAGTTTCCCAACACGGACGAGGTAGCAGTCGATCTCGGTGTCGGCTTCGGCGGTGGTTTCGGTTTCCGATATTTCAAGCATTACAAAGTGAATCCGGGTTGGGAGGGCGAAGCTCCAGCTGAGCAACGTTTAAAAAGGATTGGCAGGTCATTCAGAAGAAACGAAACTTCGACTACGATGGAAGCCCTACGCCCGCCAGTTCAAAACAGCGAGCACACATTAGAGCGTAAAGTCATCGGGGCCTTAATTCAAGCAACCGGTGGCATTCACCCGTCAAGAATACGTGGACTTGCATGATTATTTCCAATCAACACGCGTCGGTGGATAGTAAATGGCACCAACTAGCGGCGCAGGTCCTAGATGGCGTTGACGCTTCGTTCGAGCAAGCCGAGGAAATTCTGGCTAGTTCAAACGACGAATTGCTCGATTTGGTGGCCGCTGCATTCCGATTGCGTCAGCGTTATTTCGGAAAAACTGTCCAGTTGTACTTTTTGGTGAATGCCAAAAGCGGGCTGTGTCCCGAAGACTGCGGTTACTGTTCGCAGTCCAAAATATCCAGCGCGCCGATCGAAAAGTACCGGATGCTCTCCGCCGACCAGTTGCTGGACGGTGCAAGAGTTGCCGCTGAACGCCAATCGAAGACCTACTGTATCGTCATCAGTGGCCGGGCACCAAGCGAACGCGAAATGATGGCCGTTGAGACGGTCGTGCCAAGAATCAAACAAGAGCTGGGCCTAAAGATTTGTGCTTGCCTCGGCCTATTAACGCCCGAACAGGCGGCTCGGCTGAAGTCTTGCGGCGTCGATCGCGTCAACCATAATTTGAACACCGGTGAAGAGCACTACGCGGAAATCTGTTCGACGCATACGTATCAAGACCGCCTTCAGACGCTGAACAATGTTCGCGATGCAGGATTGGAACTTTGCAGTGGTGGTATCATCGGCTTGGGTGAATCGCATCGCGATCTGGTCTCGATGGCTATGGATTTGCGAAGTTTGAAAACCGAGTCGATCCCGCTCAACTTTCTACATGCTATCGAAGGCACTCCGCTCCAGAATCGAAACGATTTGACACCCCAGGATTGCTTACGGGCCCTGTGCATGATGCGGTTTGTGAATCCGTCGAGCGAGTTGCGAATCGCCGGCGGGCGTGAAAAACACTTGCGTTCACTACAACCACTTGGGTTGTATATTGCTAACAGTTTATTTGTTGGCGACTACCTTACGACCAAAGGACAAGCTCCTGAAGCGGACTATCAAATGGTCAAGGATCTTGGTTTCGAAGTTACGATGTAGCTTGGGAGTCCCCTCCTACGGCAATTCAACACGAGGTGACTTGAGTGCATATCTTTGACGCGCATCTTGATTTGGCTCTGAACGGCGTAGATTGGAATCGTGATCTTCGCAACACTGTGGATGACATTCGATCGCAAGAGCAGTCGCTGTTAATGACCGACAAAGGCCGCTGCACGAACACCGTCAGTTTTCCGGAACTGCAACGCGCCAAAGTAAGCACATGTTTAGCTACTTTGCTGGCGCGGCAGGAGAAGGAGATCGATCACAGTTTCGGCTGGACGACTCCGCATACTTGCTACGCGATGGCTCATGCGCACCTCGCTTACTACCGCGCGATGGAACGCGACGGTTGGATGCGGATGATTCGCAATCAAGCAGATCTAACGCAGCATCTAAGTCAGTATGATACGAATTCGCTTGAGTCTCCCCTGGGTTTCATTTTGACGATGGAAGGAGCCGATCCGATTCTGCGTCCCGACACGATTCATGAATTTTATGAACACGGTTTGCGGGGAATCGGACTGACACACTACGGTTCAAATCGCTACGGCGGAGGAACGCGGTGTGAAGTCGGCTTGGCCATCGACGCAATTCCGTTGCTTGAACAGATCGCGGAATTGGGGATGACGGTCGATGTCACACATCTGTCCGACGTTTCATTCTGGCAGTTGTTAGATCGATTTCCCGGTCGCATCCATGCAAGTCATCAAAACTCACGGCGAATAAGCCACTGGCAACGTCAGTTTT
>JANNNN010000934.1:0-6824 GCA_031398555.1 Planctomycetia bacterium
TCGCAGTGAGCGCACATTGGCAAGGTCGTCTCCGCGAAAATTCGCTCGAGCGCTTCCTGGCTATCAACCAACAAATCGCCTGTGCTAGACCCGATGAAAATCTTAATTCCAGGGACGTTTTTAGCTGCTTTCAACTCGGCCACATTGGACTCAGTTGCACCGATGTAAAAGCCGAAATTCACTCGACTCACTTCTGCCGCTCGTCGGTACTTGGCTTCAATCAGTTCGCGAGTTGTCGCGTTGGGAATGGTGTTGGGCATCTCTAAGTAGGTCGTCACCCCACCCGCAGCACAAGCCATGCTGCCTGATTCCAAGTCTTCCTTATGCGTCATTCCTGGTTCGCGAAAGTGAACTTGATCATCGACTACACCTGGCATAAGAGTCAGTCCAGCGCCTTCGATCACCACTTCAGTAACTGACGATCGGCTGGCATCGACGGCCATGATCCTGCCGTTTTCCACTAATATATTGCTCTGTGACACGCCATTAGTAAAAACGACGGCAGCATCTCTTATCAAAGTCCGCATAAAGTTTTCCGAAATAAACAAGCAATTGCGAAGTGGCGTCGACCTAGGCCTTGGCTGCGTCGAGCCGACCCAAAATCCGATCCAGTGAATCCGAAGTCTGATAAATGAGTGCTTCAGGATAGTGCGGATAGGGATGAAAGTACTCAAAAGTAACTGACCCAGTGTACCCAATAGCTGCCAAAGCTTCAGTCACCGCTGGCCAATTCGTGGTGCCGTCCAGCAAGGGGCGGAAAGTCTCCAACGAATAGTCGGTCCCCTTTTTCGTGAACTCTTTGAAGTGAATATTCTTGATACGTTTGCCCAAAATAGGAATCCAATGTTCCGCAAACTGAAACATTGAGATATTGCCGGTATCAAAGTGAACTTGAATCGATTCGCTTCCAAAGCTGTCAACAAACTGATTCATCTCCATCGGGGTCATCAAAAAGCCGTTAAAGAAAATGTTTTCCAGGTTGAGCGATATTTTTAACTTCTCGGCTTTGCCCACCAGCTGCCCGACAGCTTCCTTCGCCCGTCGTTCACAGACGTCATTGGGCACGGGTTCGTGATCATCACGCCACGGAATATGCACAGCTCCGGGAACCACCAGCAAGTTCTTAACACCCATGTGACCAGCCGCATCGGCCATCAACCCAGCTAGCTCGATACCGCGATTACGCTTGGCTGCATCGTTGCTGGAAAGCGGATAAGGCCAGAACAGAAAACTGCACAAACCGCTGATCTCGATTCCAATGCGATCGGCCATTTGCCGAATCGCAGCCAACTCTTTCGGCGATGCCTTGGGCGATAAATCGTTGTCCAAGTCGTAATTCAATTCGATAGCATCAAAGCCAGCTCGCTTTGCTAACTGCAGACATTCCTCAAGTGACATTCGCCCTGGATATGGAAACGCCCACAAGTTAATTGACTTGCGCATCGCGAATCGCTTGGGAGATGACTTTCGATCATCCAATGCGAACACACTCGGTGAAGCGCTCGATGCATTTGTAGCTGCAAAAGCAACGCCGGCCGTCGCTAGTCCGCTGATTAGCGCATCGCGACGTGAAATATTGCGGTTTTGCGCGAACGGTCCCGTGGGACAATTTTTGAAATGATTTTGTAGCATGCTGATCGCCTCGCAAAAACTGACATAAGAATAACGCTTTAGTATATACCAAGGAAGCCGACGGTTGGGACCGCGAGATTTACCTGTCGGATAAAGCCGTATTACCCGTCCTCAAGGGACTGAAGCGTACCGCAAGCGAAGAATCAAAAGGCGATATCAACCATGATTGGAAAATGATCCGAGCCAATGAAGGGTCCAACACGACGATCAAGCACTTTCACATCGCGACTGACGAGTGCATGGTCGATCGGAATTCGCATCGTTCCAAGGATCGACACTTTCATTGACGTCGGCCATGAACGTTGTACGCCGAAACCTCGGCGACTATCGAGAAGGAACAAGTTGAAGGAGGACTTCGAAGTAGTTTGTTGAGTTGTCATAGACGTCGAATCAGTAAATGATGCTCTAGAAGTAGCGTCGGTCTGCTAAATGTTTGCTCGTTCTCAGGCTCTGCCTGGGCGGTGCGACAAATAGCAGTTTAGCAATTTTGAGTTGATGCAACTTTTGTTCGCATTTGTGTTTCGTTCGGTTCTTAAGCCGGAATGGGCTGACACAACCCCAGCCGGTGGTGAAACCACCGGTAAGGAGGACAGTGGATACCGAAGACCCGAAGGGTCGACAGAAGCGTTGCTTCTGTGTGTTGATGAAAAGGTTGTGAAACGTGGCGCGGGCATTGGTTCTGTCGACCCTGCGGGTCTAACAATGCTGCGCGTAAGTGACCGGTTGTTTCACCACCGGCTAGGGCTATATCAGCCCTTCAGGCTTAAATGTCTTTAGTGGTATCCATGATCCCTCAACTAGGAACAAAAATACACTCAATAGAATCTAGGAAAAATAACCCTAGACGTAGCATTGCACTATTGTATTATAGGAGTAATACAAGAGAGAGGGGAGGTCTTGCCGTGCAAATTCATATCACAGCAACCGATGGTGTGCCAATTTACTTGCAAGTCGTCAATCAGATTAAGTATCTGGTTGCGGCAGGGCGTTTGGTGGCCGGCGAAGAGCTGCCGCCGATTCGGACGTTGGCAGAAAAACTTGTCGTCAATCCTAACACGATAGCTCGTGCTTATCGTGAGCTCGAAATAGCGGGCATTGTCGAGAAGCGCCGAACGGCTGGTACTTACGTGTCCGATCAAGGTTCGCCGCTGGCCCGCCGCGAGCGGATGAAGATCCTAACCGAGCGAGCCGATCAGTTGCTGGCCGAAGCCGGCCAGATGGACGTTTCGCTTGAGGACGTCCTTAAGCTGATGAAACAACGTTTTGCAGTAATTAATACTTCTCGCCTAAAGGATGCCAACGATGTCTGAACCGTTTCCTTCGGCTGCGCCCCCGATCGTTCAAACTCTGCTCAGGCACATCCTCGGAATGCTCAAGGCTCAATCGGGCTCAGTAAAAGTTTTTGGATTGGATCCTGTGGAAAACCCAGTTGGCGTGCTTGGACGCATTGGAGATTGCCGCTGCCTCATGGCTGTTCAACACACTGTTTCATGTGCAGTGGCCGATCCTAGGCCCGGCTCTGTTTTCCGTCGCGGCATGGTCGGCAGTTCAAGTGCTACTGAGCGTTACTAGCCTACAATCCATTCCTGCGTTTTTCTTGGCAGGTACGCCTGCGGTTGTAATGCTCCTGTGGCTAAACGTACTACTTGTCGGTATTTAATTCGAAGTCAACGAGGTTCTTTTTCCGCTCAATCTTCGCTGTTAAAACACCTTTTTTTCGATATTGTTTTGGGATGGCAACGAAGTTCTCGTTCACCTCTTGCCCTCCAGCCTTCATCTCCGCAATCTCCGATGCAGAGGGCTTATTGGTTGCGATTTCAACTTCGTGGTCGCCGATCATTGCTCCATACTTTGTATCTGTATACATCAATCTATACTTACCGTCTTTGTCGGTACCACCGTAAGAAGGCGATCCGCCGGATGTAGGTACGAACGTCAGTATAGCGCCAGGTACAGGTTTACCGTCCACGGTTACTATACCGGTGACTTCGGCGAGCTCTGGACCGTCGCTTCTGCAACCTAGCATTGCGATTGATGCAAACAACAAAAGTGGGCTTGTAGGTATCAAACCCATGTGCAAATGCGGTCTAGGTTTTCTCATCGCTGTACTATCTTCAAAAAAGTCACAGTTGATTTTAGAGCATCGTTTATTTATCTAGCTTGGTTCGCAAGAATGCAAATTAGAGCTCGAGCCCCGATATCACTTGTCCATCGTTGATTCCACCCAAACGCTGGTACGTTCCATAGGGACCGTTGAGGGCTGCAGCGGTGTAGTTAGTATTTGTGTGGTCAATGTTCTCGCTAATGAAATGAACGGAGCCATCTACAAATACAAACATCGCCCCACCGGTGTGATAACTGTGAAAGGCACGATGTTTATCGCCGCCCACCAACGGGCCATTCAGTTTCTTTCGAGTCGACCGCAAATGGAGAAAGGAACCATTGGCGGTTGCTCCAATGTTTCCGCAGTTGGGGCCACCGTTTGATGTTACGTTGCCGTAAATAAACTGGCGATCAGAAGCGTAATTGGTTCCTCCAATATTCTGTACCGGGCGCCACGAAATCTCGCCTGCCGCAATGACGTTCGAAGTTCCATCGGTGACTTGTGCGATTCGGCGCGACACATTAACAACTAATAGTCCAATATCGCGAGGGTTGGGAACATTCACTCCTCCCAATGTATCGCAAACATCGCCATCAAACGGTCCTTCATTGCCCGCGTAACTCGTTATTGCAATTGCATTCGTACCGCCAGCCGATCCTGCGTTAATCGGACGCGTCAATGGAGCGATGTCCGACGGACAACGAAATGAAGAAAGCGGCGTTCCAATTAGCGAATTGTTTATGCCGGCTGGGTCACTGACAGTTCCAACGGTACCGTAGGGGTGATGTCGCTGATCAAACTTATTGTAAATTGCGGTCTGTTCCATGTATGGCAACACGCTTGTACTCCAACTCCAGCCTCCATCTTTGAGAGGGTTTCCGGTTGGGGCGACATCTAAGTAACCGATCGGGAATTTTTTCACCGATGATTCGTAATTCAGTAACGACAAGCCGATCTGTTTCAGATTGTTAGAGCATGACATTCGTCGGGCAGCTTCACGAGCGGCTTGGACAGCAGGAAGTAACAACCCGACAAGAATTCCGATGATTGCAATGACCACCAGCAGTTCGACAAGCGTAAATCCTCGATGATGGGTACGCATTCTTGACTCCCCCAAAATGGAATAGCTAGAAGACGAGATTCGCAAAGTCCAATCGGCTTGCGATGCTAGATCGTTATTAACGTACCGCTCCAGCGTGCAATAGTCAACCGTCAACGTGTCTTAGCGTACGCAACGTCAACCTTGCGCTACGACGGGTTGCGGAGAACGTTTTTCTCTTCCCCACTTGTCCGGTCAAGCTTTGGTGCAAGAATGGAAATCCTTGCGGCACTCACAGTCACTGAATTAGAAGTTGAGAGCAGACTTCACAACACCTTCTGAATCCCGTATCTATGAAACACCTTGTTACGATCTTCGCTCTTGTTTTGCTTCAAACAGTAGTCGACCAGGAGGCGCATGCGGCACGGCCGAATATCCTTTGGTTCGTTGTCGACGATATGTCAGTGAATTTTTCTAGTTACGGTGAGACGACGATCCAAACACCGAATGTCGACCAGCTTGCAGCGCAGGGAACTCGGTTCACTCGTGCTTACACTACCGGACCTGTATGCTCGGCTTGCCGATCGGCGCTGATTACCGGCATGTATCAAACAACGATCGGGTCCCACCATCATCGCAGCGGGCGTGGCAAGTTAAAGATCAATCTGCCCGACGATGTGAAACCGGTGCCCGTACTTTTTCAGCAAGCTGGCTACTACACTTGCATCGGCAGCGGATTGAAGGATAAGGACTTTCGCGGCCTGCCGTTCGGTTCCAATGTCCAAGCCAATAAGAAAGCTCGGCTCGGCAAGACCGATTATAACTTCGAGTGGGATGCGGCGATGTACGATAGCCACGATTGGTCGGGTCGCCAAGCCGATCAACCGTTCTTCATGCAAGTGCAATTGCATGGCGGCAAATTGCGCGAAGGAAATGCCGCGGCGCGAGAGACGTTTAAAAAACGAGTCATCAGTGAATTGGGCGCAGCCACCGATCCGGAGCAAGTGACTTTGCCACCGTATTATCCGCGCGATCAAGTGCTGCTCGACGACTGGGCGGCTTACCTCGATGCGGTTCGATTGACAGATAAACACGTCGGCGAAGTGATCGCTCGGCTCGACTCCGAAGGCTTGCTCGACAATACACTAATCATATTTATGACTGATCACGGTATTAGCCACGCGCGTGGCAAGCAGTTTTTGTACGACGAAGGAACGCACATACCGTTCGTCATCCGAGGTCCAAGAGTTGCTCAAGCTGCAGTGCGGAGTGATTTCGCGCAGCAGATCGATATGGCGGCCACTTCGCTTGCAGCGGCTGGAATCGCGATTCCAGAATCCATGCAGGGACGCGATTTACTGGCGAAAGATTATGAACCGCGTGAATTCGCCATTGGAGCCCGTGATCGCTGCGATGAAACAATCGAACGACTTCGCAGCGTACGATCGGATCGCTTTCTCTACATCCGTAATTTCTATTCCGAGCGTCCGCACCTGCAGCCGAACGCGTACAAAGACGGTAAGCAGATTGTGCAGACACTTCGTGAGCTCAATGATCGTGGCGTGCTGTCGTTGATTCCCAAAAAGATGCTCTTCAGTCCCGCGCGACCTACTGAGGAACTATATGAATACGCCGCCGATCGCGATCAGATCATCAACCTCGCTGACAATCCCGCTTATCAAGCAGAGCTTAAACGACATCGCGCCGAACTTGAGCTCTGGATCGTCGAGACTAAGGATAAAGGGGCCGAGTCCGAGGAAATGTACGATAGCGACATGGCGGTTTATCTTGAGAAAGCCAATCCCGAGGTCGAAAAAAACATCGCTCTTATGAAGAAGTGGGCTAAAGAAGGCAAATAAAGTGCTGGCGCAATTGCAGTACATCTATGCACTATCTATTGACTGGTAAGGCAAACGGACAATAAAAAAATACCAGCGAACCCACTAGTATTGAAATCAATGGCTGTAGCAGCGGCGGAGTCGTCTTGCAACTGTCCAAGAGCTGGCCGCCGTTGCTACAGCCGTTGATTTCAATACTTTGCACGGTCGC
>JANNNN010000935.1:0-10128 GCA_031398555.1 Planctomycetia bacterium
TGCACCAAGAACGAGAATTACAGGCATTATTGGCGAAAATAGATGCTCTGCTTCGGATAAACCAGCCTCGGCGATGATTAACGTTTACAGAAGGGGCAATCAACAAGTCATTGGCGTGGAGAAACGCTCGACTTCGAGCAGTTTTCAAAGTACTCCCTACAGCGTAACTCAAATTGCGAGTTCCAGTTAAGTGCGTTAGAATTCGTCTTGAACAAATGAGCTAACTGAAGCTCGGCTTTCTCCATCCACTGATGCGCAAGACACGACTCCAACTAGCCTGGTAGCAAAATGTACGTTCAGTATGCCGTTGCGATCATACCGGTTGCGATCTACTTCATCTTGATCGGAGTCCTCCGTTTGCGGACTCGGCCAATGGTCACAAGTGGTTGGCGTGATACGTTGACTCTGGGGATTGCCTCGGCTGGTTTAGTTGCTGTCGGGCCCATGCAACTGTTCACTCCGCCACAAGCCGTCGAAAGATGGCATGCTTGGGTCTGGGTTGCTCTAATTTGCCTTTATGTCCTTGGCCTGACCCTGATCCTTCTGAGTGGTAAACCGCGTTTAATTGCGTATGGACTGGACCACGTTCAGTTTCGCGACGTTCTGTTTCAGTCCGCTAAAATCGTCGATGACCAGTCGCATTGGTCTGCCGATGTGTTATCCATGCCACTGAGCGGGATGCAGTTAGCCCTTGAAGGCACGGGGTCTTCCCGAGTACAGCAGGCGACGCACGTGGGCACGTTACAAAACCTCGACCATTGGATGAAACTCGAAGAAGCGTTCGTACGCATGGGCGGCAAGACAAGTTGCCCCAGATCAGTGGCTGGTTGGCCGCTGTTGATCGTTGGCTCTGGGTTGCTACTTTCAAGTATCATTCCATTGATTCGCGATCCAGCCTCAGCCCTCGCGCAACTCCAGAACTTTATTGACCGATAGTGCTTTGTTCCCACTTTGAATTAGGGTCGTTATGGATCAGCCGCAAGGCGTTAGAGAGCGGCGCGATTAGGACTTCAAAGCACAGTTGTCGTTACTGTGGTTTAGTCGCATTTCGTGGGTCGCACTTGCCGAATGCGACCTTTAGCTGCCAACGTTAAGCTGGTCGCACCCGGCAGGAGCGACCCACGAAAACAAGCCATGAAAGCGGTCACACGCTAATTTGGTGCAGCAGAGCGAGTCAAACGATCACTCAGCGCAGCCCCAATTCCGCTTGTGTCCGGACGCTGGCAATAGAGAAATTGAATGCCAAGTCGATCGACGGATCGCATGAATTCATAAAGCTCGTGAGCGTATTGCTCGACGCTTTCGAAATGCCGTGACGCTCCCAGATAGCTAACGAGTTTTGATGCATCGAGCCCACAGTAAGCACAGTTGGCCAGATGCTGTTCGAGTTTCTCTGCACCCATCGGTTGCGATTTCATCTTTTGGTCGGCTTGTTTCGCGTTTTCGACCAAATGAACGACCGCGGTGGGTTTGTAGTGCGGGTGACGTAACCCAGGTGAACTGACTGCCCTGTCTTGGTCATCGGTTGCGACGAAGACGCTTATCTCTGGTGCAACTGCCTGTAGTTCTGCGAGGCTGATCGCGCCAGGCCGAAGCAGACGCGGTGGAACACTCACACAGTCGACTACCGTGGATTCGATTCCAATCGAGCACGTCGATCCGCGAAGCACCGCGTCAATTCGGCCATCGAGATCCTCGAGAACGGTTTGCCATGTCGTGCCGCTGGGCATTCCCGACCGATTCGCACTTGGCGCGGCAACGGGCACACCCGCAGCGGAAATTAAAGCGCGAGCTTGTTCGTGGTTGGGAATCCGCAATCCAACGGTATCCAACCCAGCCGTAACCAAATCGCAAATCGATTGTTTTTTCGGGAGGACTACAGTCAGCGGCCCAGGTGCAAACTTCGCTAACAAACGCTCGGCCACTTCTGGCATGGATCGAGCTACCATGGGCCATTGATCCACATCCGCAATATGAACAATAAGCGGGTTGTCGCTTGGACGACCTTTGGCGGCAAACAGTCTTAACAGTGCATCTTTGTGAGTAGCATCAGCACCTAAACCAAAAACCGTCTCAGTTGGGAATGCGACCAATCCACCACCGCGCAGAATTCTCGCCGCTTCTGAAATATCGTCTAGGACAATGGTATTCAGAAGTGTCATGGATTGTCCGAAGCAATAGCAAGTAGTTCGTCGGTCAACTGTTCAGCCGTTATGTTCAATGCCGAAACACACTCCGGGCAAATGAAAACTCGCACTCGCTTGACAAAGTTATCAAATTGGTTCGTGGCGAGCGAACTAACAACCGGCGACAGGTTTCCAAGTGGCAGGAAACGATCACTGTCGCTATCGGCAGATATCTTGCCCTGGCGAACATCCAGTTTGAATTGGACTTCTAATTTTACCGGAGGTGCATCGATAAGCACATCGGTTGGTTCGAATCGACGTGAACTGAAGCCGCTGAGCCTTTCGCTTAAGCGCTCCGCACAGGCTACTAAGTTACTATAAGGTCGTCTAGCCAAGGCCCGATGCACAGCGGAATTTTCCGTATAGTTGAACTGCGCCAGTCGTTTGTACAGTCGCCGTTTGCGTCCGAAAAGGCCTTCAGATAGCGAATGCAGCGAGGCATCGTCGGCTGTTTTTTCCAGCAGGTCGCTCGCAAATTCAGCTTCCGATTGCATAAGCCAGTGCGAGGGCTTCGACAATGTCGATGATCCTTCAGTGGCAGCACGAAACATCTCGTAAATAACTCGTTGCAACATTGCTGTGGCACATCGCACTGCGTGATGCCAGTAAACTTCACTGAACATCACATATCGAGCAAAAACCATCATCTCCGCGGCGGTCTTACCTTTCTCAGTAATCGCAATGCGACCATCTGGACCTGCGCATAAACTATTAATGAGGCGACCGACATCAAAGTTGCGACCATAGGGGACGCCCGCGTGAAGGCTGTCGCGCTGCAAGTAGTCCATCTTATCAACGTCGATCGGACCGTTCAGGAGGCTCCGAAGCAGCGACGGTTTTGCAGCGGAAGCGGGTGCTAGAAACTCAGCGACCTGTTCAGGTTCAACGTGCCATTCATCACGAATGATTGTGCCAAGTTCGTCATCGCAAATCAATATCTTTGCAAGCTGTTCGTGCCGAGGAATCCAATCGAGTCGCATGTCTTCGAGCGGATGGCAGTACGGCCAGTGACCAACATCATGCACTAAAGCGGCAATCAAAAACAGTTTGGCTGATTCATCATCCAATGCTCCTTCGAAGTCAGCCGAACGACTTATTTGACTCAACACTTGTACGGCAAGTCGATAGACGCCCAAGCTGTGTTCGAGTCGCGAGTGAGCGGCGCCTGGATACACCAGACTAACAAGGCCGAGTTGGGAGATCCGCGCGAGTCTTCGCATTGCCGACGAGTCAAGAAGGGCTTTGACACGCGGCGTTACTGGCACGTCAAGTTCCGAGGGAATACGAATCCATTGCACGCCATGTTGCAAATTCAGCTCGGGCAAATCCAGCATTATGTATTCTCTCAATGGGATTGATACATGCGATCAAGCGCGGCGGCGAAGCGACCAGGGGACTGTTCATCGTAATTAAAATAGAGTGAGGGCTCGATCAATTCCACTTCGACTCACCTTGTTCGACGATCGCTTTCAAAAAAGGCTGAATCATGACTGGGCGAGACTGAAAGGCTTGTAGACGGCTTTTTTTTAATAGCGAGTTGTAAAGCGGCGAGCACACCCCTTAGGACGCCAGCAATTTTGCCGCCATCCTGACTCAACGGAAAACGCCCGACTTGTTGAATCGGGCGTTTTGCTGCGTTGTTTTGGAACCGGGCAAACTGTTTAGTTTCTGCCTCGGATCGCTATGTTGAAGTTGAAGAAGTTCAGGACGGCGTTGCCGGTGATTTCGGAAGGCTTGTAGTACAACATGATGAAGTCACCCGAGTGGATACGGATCCGTTCGGTTGGGTCAATCATGGCTTTGGCAAGATCGACACGAATTGGAAGTTGATCGCCGTTGGGCAGCTTGCGGAGGATGAGTACTCGAGTTGGAGGGATGATGTTACCAACCCCTGCACCAGCTCGGAGTACGGCAACCGAGGACGTGCCACCGAGACCACCGATCGATCCACTGGCCAGTGAGACTGCTTCAAGGACATCCAGATCCTCATCACGCGGCATCGGGATTTGACCGCCAGACAACAATCCACCCGTGTAGAAGTATTCGTCGCGACGTGGTTGGATGTAAATTACATCGCCTTCTTGCAGGAGAACATCTTCGGGAGTGAAAGGAATCGGTTGATCAGGGCAGAGCTTGAGTGGTAGTCGAATGGCTTCGAGGTGCGCGGGCAACTGGGTGATGACTTGCTCAGGCTCTTCGCCGCCGTCGATCTTGGACTTAATATTTACAACTGCGTGAGGTTCCATGGTGCTCTTGCGAAGTACCCAGACTTCGTTGTAGGCATCAACACCTGGCAATCCACCACTGGATGCTAGAGCGTGGAGAACATCGCTTTCGTAAACTGGCAAGTCGATGACTTCGGCGGTACCACGCTTGTTTTGAATCACTTGGCCTTTTATGGCCACGCCGATAACTGGCGATGGTACGTCTTCTCGAAGCACCAGAACGCGATTCACACGGCTTCGAAACAAGCTTACATTGACTTGGTCTTTGTCTTCTTTGATGACTTCATTGTCGATGTAGGCTACACGGATCTTTTCAGCCACTTCGAGCAGCGTGAGTCCGCGGGCTTGAATCGGAGAAATCAGCGGCAAGTGAACAAAGCCGTTGTCCTGAACGTGGACAGGCAGACCGACGCTGGGCGAATTGACTGATCCGTTAGGCGGATAGTATTCACGTGCAATCGAAACTTGCGAGCTCGAAATGAAAGGTGGCGCGTCGGCTGAGTCTTTGGGGAACACGCCTTGGATGGTAACCGCGATCACATCGCCGCTATCCAGGACATGCTCTTTAGCCTTGCTGCTGCCGAGGATGGTGAAATTGATCGGTTGCAAATCGCCCTTGGAAGGTGCTGCGAACTGATTTGGTAATCGGCTCGCAGGAATCGCATGCTTTGTAAAGGTAATGCAACCGCTGAATGTCGTTAACGCGAGCGTTGCAATGCCAACTGCGCCATGCAGTGAGTTAAAAAGTTTCACTTTACACCTTCCTTGGTGTCGAATTTTGATTCAAAAAGTTCTGCTTTAGAGTATCCGTACTTGCTAAAGCCTAATCTGGTTTTCTTGCAGGATATCGAATCTTACTCTTTGTCAGAATTCGTTCCGGCTGAGTCGGAGGCCGACCTAGCTTCAGTCGTCTCTGGTGCATCCGGCGCTACATAGTTACTTGGAGCGTGAGGTTGCGGCTGGGGTGCGAGTGCACTTCCATACTGACCAAACAGGCCCGCGTGGAATTGATGTTCGGTTTCGCCCACTTCGGCAGGAAATTGTCGAGCAGGTTCATAGCAGGGGCAGTTGTCAGGAGAGTAACAACCTTGGCAACCAGTATGGTTCAGGGAAGGTGCACAAGGGCCGGTCGGTACATCGTTGAAGGATGGGAACCCTTCACCTTGAGCCGCTGCGGCACCATGCTGATAACCGCGGTACCAACTTGCGATCGCTTGCTGGCCTTCGCACGATTGATACTTGGTGCTCCAGTAGCACGGTGGCGGAGTAACGGGTAAATTGCAACCACGACCAGTCGATGCGTCGTAGAAGCCTTTCTTGTAACCAGCACCGTAATCGCTACCGAGATTCCATCGTTCTTGCCAGTCATTGCACGTCAACCAGGAAATCTCAGCCCGGGTCTTTTGTGACAAGCAGTACTGTGTGTCTTGCAACCCAGCACCGGTCGCACATCCAATGGAACTGGCAATCAGCAAGCAACAGAGTTGCCCCGTAATTCCTTGGGCTGAAACAATACCAGTCCATGATATCTTTGCAAACATTTTGCTCATCCCTGAGTATCTGGCGCCGCAACCGGAGCCAGGTAAATCCATTCACCCGCGATCTCGATAGTGCGGTCAGTTGCTCCGCACGCGGACCAACTTGACGATTTTCGTTTCACACCTAGCATCGACCGTCCTGCACCTTGAAGCAAGTGTTTTTGAGAACGGCTGCATATCGCCGATAACACGCTTGTTCGATACGACTGGAAAAATCGTTTTGATCGGAAAGACTTAAGTGTTTACCGAGGGCATAAGTGGCCTCAAAACCACCCTAAACCGAATTGTTCAACGTACAAGCGGTTTATTCGGGAGAGTTTAACAAGCCCAAAACTTTCGGAATGGCTGCAATTAAGGAACGAATAGCGCCGGGACGCTCCCCTGGGCTCCCCCAAGCGTCGGTCCCAGAAAACGGGTCCCCCAAAAAAACGATTGCCAGTAAAAGCGGGAACTTGATAAAAGCGACGGACGGGACACGTGGTCCCATCCTACGATTTTCGCGTTCTACTTCCAATTCAAAGTTTCGGGTCATTCCTCATTGCCAGTGTTGGGGATGCCGCTTTAGAATTGTGGGCTTCTGAGTTTCTGCAGTATCCGGCAGATACGCTCCACTGGGGGTAAATTCAGAATCCATCGCATAAGATTTTTGCACTACTTCGCTTGCGATACGTTGCTTTCGCCCACAACATATTGCCAGCCCACTGATCGGTAAACCATGTTCGAATCACTGCAAGAAGGACTACAGTCGGCCTTCAAATCCCTCCGCGGCAAAGGCAAATTGACAGAAGCCAATATGCGCGACGGACTGCAATTGGTCGAGCAAGCGATGATCGAAGCCGACGTAAGTTATTCGGTTATCCAGGACTTTATGGGGCAAGTGACCGAGCGGGCGGTTGGTCAAAAAGTCCTTTTGTCTCTCAAGCCCCAAGAGGAATTGATCAACATTGTTTATGAACAGTTGGTCAATATCCTCGGTCCAGTCGATGTTTCGATTCCACTGAAAAAGGATGGCGTGACCATCCTGATGATGTGCGGGCTGCAAGGGTCTGGGAAAACGACCACTTGCGGCAAGCTCGCGCAATTACTCAAAGAACAAAACATCAAAGCGCTTTTAGTAGCCGCGGATTTACAGCGTCCGGCTGCTATCGAACAACTGCACGTCATCGGGCGGCAGCTTGATGTGCCGGTTTACAGCGATTTGGGATCGAAGGATCCAGTAAAAGTCTGCCGAGAGGGGATTGCTAAAGCGGCTGAATTGGGGGCCTCACTTGTCATTCTCGATACAGCGGGCCGTTTGGCAATCGACCAGGAGCTGATGCAGCAGTTGGCCGAGATCGACCGAAAAGTTAATCCTGATCAGGTTTACTTAGTGGTTGACGGTATGACGGGCCAGGATGCAGTCAACTCGGCTTCAGCGTTTAATAAAGCTCTGGAACTCGACGGCGTCATTATGACGAAGCTTGACGGCGACGCCCGTGGGGGCGCATTGCTGAGCGTAAAGCATGTGACCCAAGTGCCGATCAAATTTATTGGGACTGGCGAGCACCTCGACGCCCTCGAGCCCTTCCGCCCTGAAGGTATGGCCAGCCGGATTTTAGAGATGGGTGACATTGTCGCTGTCGCCCGCGAAGCTCATCGAATGATCGATGACAAGGAACGTCAGAAGCTTGAAGAACGGATGGCTTCCGGCCAATTTACGCTTGAAGACTTCCGCGGCGTCCTGGAGAAGATCGCCAAACCAGGCCTAATGCAGAAAATGATGGGGCTAATGCCGGGAATGGGCGACTTCCGGAAAATGATGGACGGGGCAGATACCGACGGCGAAGTCCGCAAAATGCTCGGCATGATCGATTCGATGACTCAGGCTGAGCGACGCAATCCAAAAATCATCGACATGCAGCGCCGCAACCGCATTTCTAAGGGTGCCGGAGTCCAACCGCAGGCCATCAGCGGTCTTATCAAGCAGTTTTCAATCATGGCTCCCATGATGCAAATGGCTGCCGGGACTGGTGTTAAGGATCGAATGCAGCTGATGGAGCAGATGAAGCAGAGTATGATGAACGACCCCTCCATGGGCGGCTTGCGAACCAAAAAGACCACCGGTAAAAAGCTGAGCCCAAAAGAGCGAGAACGCTTGCAAAAAGAGCGTGAAAAGAAACTTCGGCAAATGAAACGCAAAAAATAGACCGCTAAAAGCCTGTTTTTTAGCTCGCATTCGAGAAACTTACATAAAATTCAAAATGTCGCCTCCCCATACCGGCGCTTTTGATATAAAACATGCACTTGTTCAGATAAAGTTCCGTAGGAGATTGTTGTGGCAGTCCGTATTCGAATGAAAATGATGGGACGTAAAGCACGCCCATTTTTCCGCCTTTGTGTGTGTGATGCTCGTCGTCCGCGCGATGGTAAAGTGATCGAAGAACTCGGTATTTACGACCCTATGGTCCGCGATACCGACGCTCGAGCCATCCTTAAGGGTGAGCGCATCGATTATTGGATGAGCGTTGGTGCTCTGCCAACCGATAAAGCCGCCATCCTAATTAAAAAGTATGGCACCAACGGCACACATCTCGAACAGCAAAAACAGGCGCTCGCTGCAATCAAAGTCAAACGCACATCGCACCTTGCGCAAGCAGTGGCCGCCAGCGAGTAAGACCTCGCTCCCGTTTGTAAACAAGTTTAAATCGCAGTCCGTTTCGGTCTGCGATTTTTTCGTTTAGGCAAACGGACAATAAAAAAATACCAGCGAACCCACTAGTATTGATATCAATGGCTGTAGCAGCGGCGGAGTCGTCTTGCAACTGTCCCAGAGCTGGCCGCCGTTGCTACAGCCGTTGATTTCAATACTTTGCACGGTCGCACGAGCCCCGTAAACCGCAGCTAGTTTTCTTTTCTACGTTCTGTGATGATACGATTTATGAACGACTTCCAGGGGGGCTTGGGAGTTCAGTCATGGAACGACTCGACACTGGGCTGATTGCTGCCCAATTCCGCAGGTCGACCTCGCATCGAAGTCGTGATGCCAGACTAGCCGCATCGGACGGACAAGTACTGTACTGCCAAGTTGAGATTGAGCAAATGGATGAGCCAAACCACAGCAATAATCCCATCGAAGATGCCGCATTAACAACCACCGCCTTCTCGCGTGGTGAGAAATTGCTGCGACCATGGCTTGCACCCAAAACGATTGTGGTTGTGTTGATAGTTCTAGCGTATTGCGCGGGCAATATCTTCATCCCTGCATTTCTTTCGAGCTCGAACCCTTTGCCGGAAAGCGTTTCCTTTTTCTTTGTGGGCGCATTGGCCGCGGAGGTCGGTCTACTTGCGGCCGGGACCGCGTTCACACGAAGCTCGATAGTTGTGACCTTTACCTGCAATTCAATGATAATGGTGTTCGCTTGCGCCAGCTATATCGCAGGGCTGCAGTTTGCACATAGCGGAATGCCGAAGGAAGCTGCCCTGTTTCTTTTTGCGATCGGCTTCGGCGCGTTCTTTCTTACAACTGGTTGCTTACTGGTGATTCGTTGGTGTTGGAATATACGCTTCGAGATGCAATCAGAATCGACGTCAGAATCGGTCCAGTCGGTAACAGAACAAAGCTTCAGTATTCGCTATATCATGCTAACCACTGCTGCCATAGCGCTCGCGATCTGTGTTGTGCGCTGGACCATTCCCGATAAATCGCAAGGCATGCCGCGCATGATTTTCCAACTTGTTGCCATGTGTACCCTTGAAGTCGTAGAGTCCATTTCCTTTCTCATCGTATGTCTTCAATTAGTTATGAATCGGACAAAACGAATTCGAATTTTGTCATTAGTACTGGTTATTGCAACCCTGGCGTTTTTTCCGTTCCTCAACGCAGCCCTTGTGCAGTTCTTCACCCGCGAAATGCTCTACAAAAACCTGCACTTGGCCTATGGCTACATCGTCGGCTTTGGATTTTTTTTGATTGTGACCTTCTCCCTTTTGCGGCTCGTCGGTTTTCGCCTTTCGAGGCGACAACCCACAGCTTAGATAGCTTCTGTGGAGGACGCTGCCAGCGTCCGAAGAAAATCTTGAATTTAATCGTGACGCTCGGCTAGTCCTTTGTACAGATTAGATTTTGGGGTTGGTGCAGCTGATTGCGTTTTCGATGTTACGTGTATGAATGCAATTGTGACCGTTATATCGCAGGTGACT
>JANNNN010000377.1:0-3444 GCA_031398555.1 Planctomycetia bacterium
GCACATCCATCCAGGAGCGAGGTAGGGCAGCTTCGGCACTGGCGAGGTGGAATAGTAAGGATAGTCGATGGCAAGATGTAGCCGAACCGATTGTGGAATGGCTCGTCCAGGAGAATCCGATCGAAGTCGAATATTGGGCCACCGCCATGCATCCCATCGGCGATTATCTCATACCGCCTCTGGTCGCCCGATATAGAGCGGCTAGACAAAGACTGGACTCAAAACAGATCAAGATTTCCGACCTGGTTGCCGAAGCGTCGGCGTACGAGATCACTGCAAGGTTACTCGCACAGTTTGCCGCCACGAATCCGGCGACGCTCGCCGACCTAGCCCAGTTCCTCGACGTTCGACACGTCCCCTACTTTCATGAAGCCTTGGCGTCTAATAGCGATTCTGTGACCATTCACTTGAAGGATCTGATTCAGCAGGAGACCAGCGCCTCCGATGATCCGCTATCGCGAGAGGCGGTAGGCATGCGGCGTGCGAATGCAGCGGCAACCCTGCTCATGCTCGGTAAGCCGCAAGTTGCTTCGCCGTTGTTGAAACAGGGACCTGATTGCACGACGCGTAGTCATTTGATGATGCGGCTCGGTGAAGTGGTTGAAGATCCAGCGATCCTACTGACTATGCTCAATTCTGACACCGACATTTCGTTACAACGATCGATCGTACTGGTTCTTGGCGATCTACGTCGGCGAACACTGGCCGAACCGATGACCCTCGCGATCGAAAATCGGCTGACGTCCCTATTTCAATCGCACCAGGATACGGGAATTCATAGTGCGATCGCGTGGTACTTTGCGTCGCCCGCAAACGAGTCTCAGCAATCCAGTTTTAAGGAGCTCGAGCGAATTAAAAGCGTTCTCTGCAGTTCATTGATACCTACCGATCGAAATTGGTTTGTGAACCAACAAGGACACACTTATAGCATTGTCAGGGGCCCGGTCGAGTTCTCGATGGGCTCGCCCCCGATGGAACCTGATCGTTTTGAGGACGAGACATTGCACAGAAAACGCATTAATCGAAGTTTTGCGATCGCGACACACGAAGTCAGCCGTTCGGAATACGCAAAATTCGATCCCATGTATGAGGGAATTACGACGTATAGCCCGTGGGAAACCTGTCCAGTCTTAGGCATACGCTGGTTTGACGCAGTGGCTTATTGCAATTGGCTGAGCCATCGTGAAGGGATACCGAAGGATCAATGGTGTTACCTACCCAATGATAATGAAGAGTATGCGGAAGGCATGCAGATCAAGCCCAACTACACGGAGCTGATCGGATATCGACTGCCGACGGAAGCAGAGTGGGAGTATGCATGCAGAGCTTCATCGACGACAGCGAGATATTTTGGTCATGGCGACAAGTTGTTGGATCGCTACGTTTGGTATCTGCAGAATGCGCAGAATCATACGTGGCCCGTTGGCAGTTTGCGTCCAAATGATCTGGGGCTATTCGATATGCTTGGCAACGCAATTGAATGGGTTAACGATCCCAGTATCCGCGTTGGCTATGACGTCGCGCACATCGAAGACAATTTCTTAGAAAAATTCTTGATCGTCGAGAATCGCCCCGAACGATTTCTTCGTGGAGGTTCCTTTCTGGATGCCCTTTCGGACGCTCGAGCCGCCTACCGCAATGTCAACCGTCCAGATGTCCGCTATAGCTCCAATGGTTTCCGCACCTGCAAAACGATCCTTTTCAGCAATGACTAAAGCAGTCGAACCCACGTAGAATGCGATCGAGTATGGATGGCTATCACGAGTCAAACCGCCTATGCGTTTTACGGAATCCGGAACGAGCACTCTGACGAGCGAGCGTTTTGTCCAAATTGCGGAGCCGTCGGAATCAGTGTCGGACCAGCCACTGGTTGACTACAATAGGGCTCGACCACAACCCCCAGCCGATCGGTTTCGTCGTTGTCCATTTGCAATCTGAAGGTCACCCATGCCTAACGCTCAGCCAAATTCGCTCGCCAATCGCTATTGGGTAAAGTTAAACATCAAGCCGGTCGTGGCTTGTGCTATGGCTCTATTTCTTTCGTACAACATCACGTCGGGTCAAGATTCAATTAGCCCCGAAAGTAATATTCGACTGAGATATCAGAAAACAGAGACCATGGTTCCCATGCGCGATGGAACGCAGCTCCACACGACGATATTTGCACCCAAGGATACCACACGAACTTATCCTATCCTGATGAAGCGGACGCCCTACTCGTGCGCTCCTTACGGCAAGGACACTTATCCGTCAGCGCTTGGACCAAGCGAGCACTTTGTGAATGCGGGCTACATTTTCATCAATCAAGACGTTCGGGGTCGATTCAAATCAGAGGGGACCTTTCAGCAGGTGACTCCGCACATTACCAACAAACGCTCTCCAACCGATGTCGACGAAAGCTCCGATACTTACGATACAATCGACTGGCTGTTAAAAAATGTCAGCAACCATAATGGTCGAGCGGGAATGTATGGCATCTCGTATCCGGGCTTTTACTGCTCGGCGGGCATGATCGAAGCCCATCCCGCCCTAGTTGCCGTCTCACCGCAGGCTCCAGTTGGCGACTGGTATTTTGATGATTTTCTTCACAACGGTGCGTTCTTCTTAGCCCACGCCTACCGCTGGCTGAACAACAATGCCCACGAGCGAAGTGGGCCGTCCGCCGATCGGCCAACGCCCGAAGTATTGCCCTCCTTGGATGGATACAATTTGTTTCTTGAAGCGAAAACGATTGAAGAAATCAACACGCGTTACCTCAAAGGCAAAGTCCCTTTCTGGACCGACATGATGGCTCATCCGAATCGCGATGAGTTTTGGAAGAAACGCGAGATACTACCGCATTTGAAAAAAGTGGCTCCGGCAGTGATGGTCGTGACGGGTTGGTATGACGCAGAAGACTTGTACGGTTCGTTCAAAACTTATCAAAGCGTCGAAAAACTGAATTCTGACGTCAACAATGTGTTAGTTGTCGGACCTTGGATCCATGGGGGTTGGTCGTCAGGTGACGGCGATAAGTTGGGAACGGTTCCATTCGGATCGCGTACGGCTGCCTTCTATCGAGCGTCGATTGAATTTCCATTTTTTGAAAAATACTTAAAGGATGGCAACCATCCCGCGCCCGCCGAAGCGACTGTGTTCGAAACCGGATCCAATGTTTGGCGAACCTTTAATCATTGGCCGCCTCAGGAGGTTGCCGAAAAAACGCTGTACATGCGCGATGGTCAAGGGCTATCGTTCGCGCCACCTACAGATTCAGACCAAGCGACGTTCGACGAGTACATTAGCGACCCAGCCAAGCCGGTGCCTTATACCGAAGCCGTCACTTCTCGCATGACGGTTGAATACATGGTCGAAGATCAGCGTTTTGCGGCCCATCGACCAGACGTCTTAGCCTATCAATCCACCCCATTGGAAGAAGATTTGGTCGTGGCTGGACCTTTGGAC
>JANNNN010000411.1:0-20291 GCA_031398555.1 Planctomycetia bacterium
GTAATACTATTTTGATCACAGAGTCAACTTATTTGACGGGCAATAGTCGAACCGCACCAACCGTTTTCGAGGACTGGCCATTGTGGCTTGCAGCCCCCAACACGGATGAATCAATTCGAACTAACGGCCGATTCAATTCACCAATCAATTGTCAGTGCAATGCCAACACGATGGTAACCGCGATTAACGATGATTGCGCCTTCAGCTATCACACAGGTGGAGCTCAATTTGTCTTCTGTGATGGCTCGGTTCAGTTTATCAGTGAGAGCCTATCGCAGCAGACCAATAGCGATCTAAATGACTTGAATGATGGAAACCCTCTAGGTGCGTGGCAGTGAGATTCCATTGTAAGGCGGCGCAAATCAAAGCTCTTGAGGGTCTTGCGCTCGTACTCGTGCGAACCGCTTGCTCGTAACGGGCCAGCGGATTAGCGAAAAGTAGATTGGTCCAGCATAGTTGAACATTTTATTTTCGAGAACTGCTATGAGATTCCTGAGCTGTATTGTTTTTTTGCTTGGCGTTTGCGTATTGGGCTGTGGTGGCGGTGATTTCCCAGTCGCTGCGGTCTCTGGCAAGGTGACTTGTGAGGGAAAACCTGTTGCTTATGCGATGGTTTTTTTCGAGCCGTTGAAATCAGGTGAGTCGGCGATGACCGGTAAGCAAGGTTTCGCAGATTGCAATGAGAACGGCGAGTTTTTCATTTCCACTTACGGCACGAAAGATGGTGCCGTCGTCGGAAAGCACCAAGTTCATGTTATGCCACCCCATGCTGAGGATCACCCAAAAGTAAAGTGCCCTTGCGAGTTCAATTCCAAAACCGAAAAGATCGAAGTTGAAGTGAAGAGTGGCCAAAAGAATGAATTCACCTTTGCTTTGCCCGTTAGTAAGAAGAAAGCTCCTTTGACTCAAGATGAGCTAGAGGCGTTGGAAGAGGCAGCAATCAACAAAGCAACTTCCAAGTAGAGTCCTTCAGGTCGGGCCGGGATGGTTGCCTTTTGAAGTCGAAGGAAATGTGGCGTCACGATTGACGCTCTTTGGTGGTGTTGAAAGTCTTATCGATTGGATGCTTCGTCCGCATGATCGAGAACTCGCCAGCAATCGATGCGTTGCGCTCCACCGACGAGGTGCCGGAAAGTTCGCTTTCACGGTTTCTCTTTTGCTCGGTTGACGGCGCGAGCGCAATCTTCTTTCGAGTTCTGTTTGGCGCGTTAATGGTGAATTGGGCCTGGGACTATCTAGCTCAAGGTATCGTAACGCGTACCTACATCGAACCCGAGTTTCACTTCACCTATTATTTGTTCGATTGGGTCAAGCCTTGGCCAGCCAGCGGCATGTACGCTCACTTTCTGCTGCTTGGGGTGGCCGCGTCGTTTATGGCGATTGGCTTTCTGTATCGTACGAGCGCGATCATTTTTGCCATCGGATTTACGTACGTATTCTTGTTGGATCGCACGAACTACCAAAATCACTATTACTTGATCGGCTTGATTTCATGGTGGCTTCCTTGGATGCCACTGAATCGCAGCGTTGCGGTTGATGCGTGGATATGGCCTGACACAAGAGATCAGACCATTCCATCCTGGACTTTGTGGATGCTGCGATTTCACATTGCGCTGCCGTACTTCTTTGGTGGTGTCGCCAAGATCAATTCCGATTGGCTGCAAGGCGAACCGGTTGCGCAGATGTTGGCGTCGAAGAGTAGCCTGCCATTTATTGGAGAATTGCTGGCGAACGATTCGACAGCGGTCTTGTTCGCTTGGGTCGCAATGCTGTTCGATCTTTGTGTGGTTCCTATGTTAATGTGGAAGCGTACGCAAGCGCTGGCCTATGGTATGTGCATCGTCTTTCACCTGATGAACTCAGTGGTTTTCAACATCCATATTTTTCCGTGGTTTATGTTGGCCGCTACGCCGCTTTTCTTCAGCCCCGATTGGCCCCGACGCGTGCTTGGTGGAGCATCACTGGACCTGCGACAAGTCGCGACGAAAGTAACGGGTGCTAGCTTGCAGAAGAAGAAAGCAGTGGCATGTATAGCATGCTACGTAGTTTTTCAATGCGTTTGGCCATTGCGTCACTATGCGTATCCAGGCGATGCAAGCTGGAATGAACGCGGTCATTACTTTGCATGGCGGATGATGTTGCGTGGTAAATCGGTTGTTTTGGGTTATGCAATTAAAGACCAAGTGACCGGTAAGGTTGTCGATGGAAAAATAAACCGATTCATCAATAGCGAGCAATCTGACAGGTTTAGTCGCGACCCAGAAATGATTCTGCAATTGGCGCATTTCCTAGGAGAGGATTACCGAAAATCAACGGGAAATTCCGTCTCAGTGCACGCACTTGTATTGGCGTCGCTCAATGGTCGCAAGCCGGAACTGATGATCGACCCCAATGTTGACCTAGTGAAGGAAGCACTCGGAATGCGCCAGCGAGTTTGGATTATGCCGCAGCGCGAGCCGCTGCGTCGACCGGCTTGGAACCTGCCCCCTGAACAATGGCGTCAACACGTTGAGATTCCCGAACTACGTTTTTTAGCTAAGGCGAGCGCTAACACGTCACATGTTAAGCGAACAGATGCGAATCTTGCCGAGTTGCGTTGAACAATTGCAGAAAGAAAGCCAACGAGTTTTGAATGAACAGTTACCAATTAATTTGCAATTTGCATAACACTAGAAGGGTTTCAATAAGATGAGCAAGATAGTTTTTGCGAGGCGGTTACTCGTGCTTTCCATCGCGGCGGCATCCATCACAATGTCGTACATGAGCGTATCAAGTGCACACGAAGGTCATGACCACAAAGTAGCGGCGGTTAAGCCAGCCGATTACTACAAACCAACTGCGATGCCAGATCGCATTGTACTGACGCTCAATGGTGACCCTAAAAGTACGCGTGCGGTGTCTTGGCGAACATCCACTGAAGTCGTCCATGGAATCGCTGAAATCACCGAAGCCGAAGCGACACCGTACTTCTCTGAAAAGTCGAGGCCAATTGAAGCTACGACTCAGGAGCTTAAAACGGACATCAACACTGCCAACTTTCATACAGTGATCTTCAAGGATCTGACTGCGGGAAAGAAATACGCTTACCGCGTAGGTGACGGCACGAATTGGAGCGAATGGTTTCACTTTGAAATGACGGCTGCGACCAATGAGCCGTTCTCGTTCATCTATTTTGGCGACGCGCAGAATAACATTCGATCCATGTGGTCGCGTGTGATTCGAGAAGCTTACTCGGATGCTCCAAAAGCCGCTTTTTTGCTGCACGCGGGTGACTTGATCAACACTGCCGAAGCTGACGCCGAGTGGGGCGAGTGGTGCGGTGCTGGAGCGTGGGTTAACGCAATGATGCCTAACGTTGCCATTCCGGGCAATCATGAACAAGGGAAAGACGAAGACGGCAAACGCCGTTTGTCGCACCATTGGCGTCCTCAATTCGAGTTCCCTCTAAACGGACCGGCGGGCTTGGAAGAAACCTGTTTCACGCTGGTTTACCATAACGTGTTGGTAGTCGGTCTGGACAGTAACCGCGACCAAAAGATCCAAGCGGAATGGCTTGATAAGGTGCTTTCTGAGAACAAAGCCCAGTGGGTCGTGTGTTCGTTCCATCATCCGATCTTTTCGACCGCCAAAGATCGCGACAATCCAGAACTCCGTGCGATGTGGAAGCCGATCTTTGATAAGTACAAAGTCGATTTAGTTCTCCAAGGCCACGATCACTCCTATGGTCGTACTGGCTTGCAAGTTCCAAACACTTTAGACAACGAAGCTAAGACGCCAGCAGCAACTACTACGACCAGCACTGAATCGCCTCGCGGCGGAGGTGTGGCAGTTCAGACTATTGCAGCGACCATTCCTAAGACAATCGCTAACGTTCCAACCGGCGTGCAGCAAGTTGATGGCGAGTCAGGAACAGTTTATGTCGTCTCCGTAAGTGGTCCAAAGATGTACAACAACCAACGTCAATCCTTCATGCCGCGGGTCGCCGAAGATCAACAACTGTACCAGATCATTCACATCGATGGTGGTAAGTTGCGGTTCGAAGCCCGAACTGCGGTCGGTGATCTATACGACGCTTTTGAGCTTCACAAACAGCCGGGCAAGATCAACGAAATGATCGAGATCAAGCCAGAAGTGCCAATGCACCTGCGTCCTGCAGATTTTAAGAAACCCTAACTAATGAGCGCATGGTTCTGGTAATCGCAAAGGGGGCGGCATTTTTTAGCGGAACGGTGCACGCGAGCTGTTAGTTCAGCGGAGAGCAAATCGCAAATTGGTCGACGAACGTTAACCACGGTTTTCGCCTGGTAATCGCCACTAACGGGGTCCGACTAACGAATTAACAGCCGTCCGATTAATATGCAAAATGCTCACTACGCGGGACTGCTTCCGCCTGCAACTAAAGCTGATTCACCTAAAGCCTGGGCGATTCAATCGCGACGAACTTGACCCAACAATTTTCAATATAGGTCGGACGTATATGAAATTAAGATTTGCCAGGATATCAGTGTTCATGCTTGCGTCGATCCAACTCAGTTTGGCAACCGAGCCGCCATCGGACACTGGTAAGGTTAAAAACGAAGCAAAAGAGCTTTTCTTTCAGCAAGGCGTTAACGGCTATCAAGGAACTGTTGATACCGAGATTTGGGCACTGGCGCCCAAGACATTATTGCACGAAAACCCCAATGCTTCCACTGATGCCAACAACGATGGTGGCGAAAGCCAGATTGTTATGCGATTCGGTGACATCATCGGTGACAAAGAAAACCAGATTCCTCGACACGCGACATTGTCTCGGCAAAGTTGATTGTCAGTGCATTCGATCAAGGTTCAACCGTCAATTTGCACCGGATGCTTGTCCCATTTGAAAAAGCGTCTACCTGGGACAGTCTCATATCAGGCGTCTCAGCAGATGGCTTCGAAGCGTCGCGACACAAGGATGGCTTTACTTTCGGAAAAATTTCTGCCAACTCGTCTGGCGCGATCTTTGACGTCGCGGATACCGTTCAAGCGTGGGTGAACGGCCAAGCCAATCACGGTTGGGTCTTCTTGAACACAGGTGGCAACGGATGGGATTTTTATGCCTCCGAATTCGACAAAATCGAACAACGCCCAAAACTCGTTATTCGCTTTCGGCCAAGAAGCACAAAGGCAGTTGAAGTCGTTCAATCGAAAACTGTCGCGAAGTAATCACTCAACTATTTAAATTCACTACGGATTTTTAACCGATCGGGAGAACGAAGATGGCGCACGAAGCAGGAACTTGGTTGGCTGATGCATCGCACTTTCGCCCAAAGCGTCGCGACTTTCTTCATGTAGGTTGGTTAGCTGGCGTCGGAATGACACTTGGTGACTTTCTGAAACTCGAAGCTCAAGCGGCCGAATCGCCTGAACAACGGGTTGCACCAAAAGCTAAGAATGTCATTCATATCTATCTTCAAGGTGGCTTTGCCCACATGGATAGTTTTGATCCAAAGCCCGACGCACCGGTTGAATATCGTGGCATCCTCGGTACCGTTCCTACTACGGTTCCAGGCGTTCGTTTCAGTAGTCACATGGTTGAAACGGCAAAAGTTGCGGACAAGATTACCGTTGTGCGCAGTATGACTCATACCGAAGTGGATCACAGCCGCGGCGAGCACAGTATGTTTACCGGCTATCGTCCAAGTCCAGCACTGGTCTATCCGAGCATGGGGAGTGTCGTGGCACATGAACTCGGTCCTCGCGGCGCCATGCCCCCTTACGTGGTTGTGCCCAACGCGGGAAGCCAGTTCCTCGGCAGCGGCTATCTCAGCAACGCGTATGGCCCCTTCGCTCTCGGAGGCGATCCCGCCCGTCAAGGCTTCAAAGTGCGTGATCTCGGGATGGCTGAAGGTATTGATGACGAACGCTTCGAACGACGCAAGTCATGGAAAGCGCTAGTTGATAATCATTTCGCCAGCATGGAACGCGATGATAAACTCGCAACGATGGATTCTTTTTACACTCGAGCTTACGATTTGCTCGCGTCGAAGGAGTCAAAAGAAGCGTTCAGTTTGGAAGGTGAAAGTGAGGCGACGAAAAAACTATACGGCATGGAGCCAACGGCCAGTATCATACGACCCCGCGCCGGTGCGAGTTTCCTAACCGCTCGCCGTTTGGTGGAAGCGGGCACACGATTTGTAACGGTGACCTATGGTGCTTGGGATACGCACGCCTATCACTATCGTGGAATCGAGCAGCAATTGCCCGACTTGGATCGCGCCTATGCAGGCTTGATCAACGATCTCGATCAGCGCGGGATGTTGGATTCAACACTTGTGTTAGTGACCAGCGAATTCGGTCGGACGCCTCGCGTCAATGCCGGTGGAGGTCGCGACCACTGGCCGAGAGTGTTTAGCATTGTTATGGCTGGTGGTGGCGTCAAACGTGGTACCGTTTACGGTGCATCCGATGCACTGGCCGCCGAACCGGCGGATAAGGCGCTCGGCATCGAAGATTACTCAACCACGCTCTATCACCTACTAGGCATCGACGCCAAGAAGCAACTCATGTCCCCCGGTGATCGGCCGCAAGCGATTGTGATGAATGGCAAAGTCGTTCGTGAATTGCTCACCTAGTGCTTGGTCAGTGTCCCGACTAAAACAAGTTCAACTATCTCCAGCGAGAACTATGATCGTAACCAAAAATAGAATCACAACTGGAACAACCGCTTCCGAGTGGAATTGCCGTTCCTCCCGCCCTGGGTCGTTACGGAACCGTTCGTCGTCATTCCTGCGGACAAGGAAAGAGCCGTCTATCGTCTCGAAGCTCGCAGTGAAGCTGCACCGCGATCATGGCCGATGGTAGCAACTGCCAGAGTTGATACGGTATCATCCACTGAAGACACGAGCCGCCTTGATGGTCGCGAAGTCGCATCCGAGATCATTCAACTCAATATCGTTGACGCTCCGATTTCAGGAAGCTTCGTCAATCTAGCTGGCGAGCAGGGTCAATCGATTAGCGTGAACTGCGATCTCAAGAAACTCGGCGCGTTGCCGAGCAAGTTAACTGCGACAATCGAAGGTCTGCCCAATCGTGTTTCGGCAGCACCGGTCGAGATCGATGCTGAGTCTTCGAAGATCGAGTTTAAGTTGCTTCTTGAACCCGACGCTCCAATCGGAAAATTCAACAGTTTGCAATGTCGATTCAATGGCGAGGCCAATGGTCAGGCAGTTAGCTTTATCGTGGCCGCAGGCTCGACATTACAAATCGCTGCACCAGGCAAATTGTTTCGAAACGCTGATGGTAGCATTTTGAGTCCCTTAGAAGCCTTGCGTCAACAGCGGAACCTAGCCAAGGAAAATCCAAAGTAAGCCTCTAAGCGATAGCCCAAACCGAGCAGTTATCACCAGAATTTGCGAGATCAATCGTGTTGAAAGTACCTTTTCGACTAGCCATACAAGCGTGCAAGTTTGCTCTTTGCGCTTCAGCGGCCAGTTTTGCACAGTTCGCAGTTGCTGCGGACTCAATTCCAAAACTCGATGCAGCCTCAGCGCGTTCCGAGCAGGTCGAGTCGATATCAATCCAGCCATCGGAGATATCGCTTAAGTACCTGTCAGACCGGCAGAAAATACTCGTTCAAGCGCAATTCGCAGATGGCAGTACTCGCGATGTTACCGAACTTGCCGAGATCGCTGTGCAAGATCCGCAGCGAGCTACCTTTGACGACGCCGAAGCAACTCCAAAGTCCTCCGGAAAGACTACTGCGACTGCAACTTGGCAAGGGGTTTCGAAAGACTTTTCTATCACGGTTGCACACTCCGATGAGAACGAAAGACCCTTGCGATTTCGGAACGACATATTGCCCGTGTTGACTCGAGCGGGCTGTAACGCTGGGAAATGCCATGGATCAGCATCGGGCAAAGACGGTTTTAGATTGAGTTTGTACGGCTTCGATCCCGCAGGCGATTATTACCGAATCACGCGAGAAATGAGCGGCCGACGAATCAATCTTGCCAAGCCAGACAATTGCTTGTTAATCAACAAAGCCACTGGCGAAGTTCCCCACACCGGCGGCGCTCGCATCGAAGTGGGTTCCGAAAATTATGGCAAGTTGGTGCGTTGGTTGGCCAGCGGTGCGAAGGCTGATCCAAAGGAAACGCCGACACCGACAAGCATCGAAGTCTATCCGACGCAAGTTGTGATGAGTCGCCCAGAGGAACAACAGCAGATGATTGTCGTGGCTCGTTACGACGATGGCTCGATGCGCGATGTTACGGACCTTTCAGTTTTCTTCAGTAACAACGACGCAACGGCAACGGTTAGTGAGTCCGGCAAAATTGTCGGGACCGGGCCTGGTTCCGCTTTCATGATGGCTCGCTTTGATCAATTCACTTCAGGTACGTCCATCGTCGTGAGATCTGGTAAAAACTACACTAAGCCGCAGTTCGAACCAAGCAACTATATCGACGAACTCACCCTTGCACGATGGGTCGATTTGCACGTCGTGCCCTCAGAATTATGCTCTGACGAAGTCTTTCTGCGACGCGTTTACTTGGACAAGATCGGATTACTGCCGACTGAAGATCAACGCACGCGATTTCTGAATGACAAGAATCCACTTAAGCGTGAGCAACTGGTTGATGAGTTGGTCAACAGCGATCACTTCCTCGACATGTGGATTATGAAACTTGCTGAGATGCTACAGATTCGCCGCGCGAACGGACTGACCGCGAAGGGCCTGAGTCTCTACGACGCTTGGTTGCGCGAACAAGTCCACTCAGGTGCAACGGTTGACAAGATTGTTCGCGACTTGATTCCTGCCAGCGGTAGTACCTTCGAGAACCCAGCGACCACTTACTATCAAACCGAAACAACGCCTCAATTGCTCGCAGAGAATATCGCTCAAGCCTTCCTCGGAACTCGCATTCAATGTGCGCAGTGCCATAACCATCCGTTCGATCGCTGGACCATGGACGACTACTATGGCTTCGCCGCGTTCGTAAGCCAAGTTGGTTATAAGCAAGCTAAGGACCCACGTGAAATCACCGTCTATAACTTGGGCGAAGGTGGTCTCGAGCATCCAGTGGCCGGTCGCAAAGTCGAACCCAAATTTCTCGGCGGTGAATACGCCAAAAACAACGAAGGCGAAGACTACCGCATCGCGCTCGCCGAGTGGCTGACGAGTCCTGACAACAAGGCCTTTGCAAGGAACCTGGCGAACGTCGTTTGGGCTCACTACATGGGCATTGGCATTGTCGAACCTGTCGATGACATGCGAGTCAGCAATCCTCCAACCAACCCCGAGTTGCTAGATGCACTGGGTCGCAAGGTCGTAGAGTATGGATTTGATGTTCGGCAGCTCGCTCGCGATATTTGCAACTCAAAGACTTATCAACTTGCAACGCAAACAAACGCCGACAACGCATGGGATGATCGCAACTTTAGTCATGCAAGAATTCGCCGCATGCGAGCCGAAGTTCTGTTGGATTGCATTAGTCAAGTGACAAGCACTTCCGATCGTTTGGCTGGTCTGCCGCTTGGCGGTCGCGCGATACAAGCTCCTGATGGCGCTTCAAACAACTACTTCTTGGAAACATTTGGCAGAGCGTCGAGAAACACGCCCTGCACCTGTGAAGTCAGCACTTCGCCAACGCTTTCGCAAGCTCTTCATTTGCTCAATGGCGACAGCACTTCAGGAAAGATCGCTGAAGGTAATTGGATCGAGAAACTGGCCGCTGAAGGAAAGACTACTTCTCAAATAGTCGACGCAATCTACCAAGCTTGCCTGACACGCTCACCTACTGAGTCCGAGCGATCCGGCATTGAGCAAAAACTGCGAGAGTCGAAAGAAACGAATGCAGATTTGGTCGACTTGTTCTGGGCAATTTTGAATTCCAATGAGTTTATTTTCAACCACTAAAAGCACTATGCACCAACTACGAGATATGCGTTTCCTATTGAGTTGCGGATTAACGATCTGCCTCTCGAATCCAGCGTTATACGCCCAGTCGATGCAATCGCAATCGACGGGCGAATCAGAAACGGTTGTCGGTTACGATCAAGTGCGTGAAGTCATTCGCAAACGGTGTTCAACTTGTCACAATCCCGATGAAATGCGTGGCGATTTGGATCTGTCCAGCCTTACGGCATTGCGAGCTGGTGCTACTTCCGGTCCAGTCGCCGTTGCTGGCAAACCGAATCAAAGTATGCTTTACAAGTTGGCTGCGCATCTGGACGATCCGGTCATGCCACCCAACAGCCCAGAGATTCCTGGTCGTGAACTCGATCTCATTCGTCGCTGGATCGAAGGTGGACTGGCAGAGAAGAGCGGTACGCGAAGCGACGTGCCTGATGACGCTCCAAGCGAAGTCGCAATCGCGAGTTCAGACTCAGAAGTAATGCCAACATCGTCGCATGCATCAGGATTGGTTGCGGCTCGAGCAATGCTGCACTCGACCGCAATCGCGGCGCTGGATGCACATCCAAAACAGAACATCGTGGCCGTTTCTGGAAATCAACAAGCGGTGTTGCTGGACGTAGCGACAGGCAAATGGCTGGGAGCATTCGATTTCCCAGAAGGCGAAGTCACTGCGCTCCGTTTTTCGCGCGACGGACGCTTGCTGGTAGTTGCCGGTGGCGTCGCGGGTTTATCGGGTCGCGTTGTTGCGTTTGATGTCGCTACTGGAAAGCGAGTGTTCCAACTAGCCGACGAGAACGATACGATCTTATCCGTCGATCTTTCAGCGGATGGTTCGATGCTCGCCCTGGGTGGACCCGCGAAGGTGGTTCGCATTTTCAATGTCGCATCGGGCGAAGTGCTTCATACGTTGCGCAAACACACCGATTGGGTCCTGACCGTTCGATTTAGTCCCGATGGATTGTTACTTGCCAGCGGGGATCGATTCGGCGGTCTATTCGTTTGGGAGCCGCAACGAGGTACTGAGTTTCATACACTGCGTGGCCACATTGGTGCAATCAACGCGGTAGTGTGGGATCAAACCGGTGAGACACTCGTTTCAGGTGGAGAGGACGGTCGCATACGAACTTGGAATATGCACCATGGAGAACTGACTAGCCAATGGTCAGCAGGCGTTGGAGCGATCTTGTCACTGGATAGCAACGGCACGCAAGTTGTTTGCGGCGGTCGAAGCAATAACACGCTTGTTTGGAATAGCCCTGAACAAAAATTAGGCAAACATTTGGGTAGCGACCAAGTAGAACGCGTCGCAATTGCGGCTGACGGCCAGTCGCTGGTGTCAGCCGACGCCACAGGAAACATTCGATTGCTTGATTTGCAAACTGCTCAAGAACGACTATCGCTGACTTTGCCAGTCGATGAAGTTCAGTTGCACGACTTATTCAAACGGATGGAAACCGCACAGTCCGATTACTCACATCGGCTTAGCGAAAAAGCCATTGCGGCATCAACAGTGCCGGCAACCGAGGCTGTGCCTCTATCAGAACCAGTTGCAAACTCCTCGATGGCCTCGATGATCCTAGAACTGAAGTCGGAGATTGATTCGTCCCGCCACAACGCTGTGTTCCTGCGTCAGAATGCTGCGGCCATCGCCGAATCGTTGGCAACAACCGCTGAGGCGATGAAACAACTTCAGCAATCGCAAAGCGACCTGCAATCACAGTTTGAGAAGCAGGGCTTGCAAATCGCAGACGCAGAAAAGCAGTCTGCGGCTCTGGAGGCGGCCCTTTCAAAGATGCTCGCTGCAGATAAGCGGCTTGCGGCCGAAGTTAGCAACCAGCATAAGCAAGCGCTAAGGACCAAATGGGAAGGGCAACAAAAGCTGCTTGACAATTCGCTTGCGCTGCTTGATCAATTGAACGCTTCAACCAATTCCGACGGCACTGATGCTGACCAGGATAAACCACGCAAACTGGTTCTTGAGTTAATCAAAGAGCTGCAACATCGAGTCGCCGAAGTTACCACACAGATTGATTCCATTGAAGGTAAGCCTGCGCCACGAGCCTCACTGGTTGATGCTGAACAGTAGTTGCGATTTCGCATCATTTTAAAGATTGAATAATGCAGTCCAAATTTACATCGATCGCCGCGTCTTCACTTTTAGTCTTTTGCGCAAACACAGCCTCGGTGCAAGCTGAGAATTGGCCTGGTTGGCGTGGTCCTCAGCAAAACGGCATCAGCTCCGAAAGTAGTCGCATCTCCCGCGATCTCAAACGGCGATTTTATTATTCGAACACGGAGTTCATTAGTATTGATACGAGGTTAATCAGGCGCTGTCCCGTTCACCCCACATTTACGAGGGAACACAAGTGAAGATATTGCTCTTAATTTTGGCCTCCGTTTTGTTCGATGGCAGCACCGAGTCGGACAAATTGCATTTCTTTGCTCAACATGAAATGCGTGTACTCAGACCACTGAACGGAATCTTCTCAGGCTATACACCAGAATGCAAACCCGATGCTACTCGTCCGCTCGCTTGTCCCGGGAGACGAACGCATAGGCGTTGTGATTGTGAATCGATTCGAAATTCTCTGAGAAGCACTCGTACCAAACGATACGATCTTCCGCGTTGAGAACGACCGCCAAGTCACGGACGATATCCTCCACAAACTTCGGATTTTCGTAAGCTTGTTCGGTCACCCATTTCTCATCGGGACGCTTTAAGACTGAAAATACTTGGGTTGAGGCACATTGCTCTATCATCGAAAAAAGTTCTTCGATCCAAAGATGCTGACCTTCTGCCAAGCGAACACGAACCGTCATTTCACATCTCTGATTGTGAGCGCCGTAGGCAGAAATCTCTTTGGAGCACGGGCACAAGCTGGTGGCCGGCACTTTGATCCCGAGAATAAAATCGTCGGTTCCATTGCTCGCCATTTCAAAAGAGACATCAATGTCCAGTTTTCCCGGTTGACCGGTAACGGGAGCCTTTTTGTCAATGAAATACGGAAAAGAAAGCTCTAAATGTACTTCGTCGGCTTTAAGCCGTTCCTTCATCGAGCGGCAAACATCGCTCAAGGTGTCTGAACAGAGTGATTCGTGGTGCTCGTTGAGAACCTCTAAAAAACGAGACATGTGCGTTCCCTTGACCTCGGGCGGGAGAGCGACATACATGTTAATGGTGGCGACTGTCGTCTGAGATCCAGCTCCGGAGCCCTTGCCGGGCGTTCGCAAGGTGATCGGATAGCGGACGGCTTTCACCCCGACCTTATTTATGGCAATGTTGCGCCGGTCGCCCGTGGATTGGATGTCGGGAAGAGGAGAGGAGGCGAATGATGGTTGCATGGGGTGTTTTCTCGAAAAAGCGGATTGTGCTCTCATTCCAACTCATGGTGAAACTGTAGATGGCTGCAAAGCGTTCACAAGTCCACAGCGTTCGCGAATGGCCTAAAACGACCGTCACCTGCGGCCGGCTGGCATCTGGATAAGTGCCGCGGCCGCCGTTCCCACGTAGAGTTTGGGGAACTAACGAATCTTATGCGGAGGCAGCACGCGGACAGGAGGTAACGACTTCGTATCGATCGACTCCGAGTTTTGTACGCAGCTAGGCGAGACAGACGTGCATTGCAGCAACGGTGTCATCCATGCGATCGATACCGTGTTGATGCCGCCAAGCAAGTAAATTTGCGATCGTCGATTTATGAAACTCGTTTGCGATGCAGACGAGTTTTTTCGTTTGCAGGCATGATCGAAGCGAGGCTAATGAGCTTGCATTACGTCGCTATCTGAACGGCTGTTCACTCTCGTGAAATACGAGAAAACACTGAGGACACACAAACCATAGATCATCGCCACAAGGCCAATCGCGAGATCATATGGCTTCGGCGTCGATAGCGAAATTCGTAATAAAACGGTCGAGATCACAAAGCCGGCGTTTCGAATCACATACTCGTACCGTTCGTAAAAGGGGATCGAGACAATCAATAGAAACACGTCTGTAAAAATCATAAATTCGAAAAAAGCCGGAAAGAAAAAGAAATCTAAATCCGTTCCTTCGCCTTGAAGAGCTCCACTGAGACCGACCACTTCGGTCAGCCATTCCACGACATTGTATGCAGCAAGCAGTAACAACACGAAACACAGCAACGCAGCGATCGATTTCTTGATCGCAACAAACTTATCGAGCTGATCGTGAGGCGGAGAATGAATGACGGTGAGACTTAATCGCCGAAAACCTGTGACCAGTAGAAACATCAGTACGGCTGCAACCATGTCCATCAGGACCATCAACGCTTCATCTCTCTGACTGAGCCATGTCACCGGATCGCGAAACTCGCCAATATCCTTAAAGACTCGCCGTATGACAATTAACGAAACAATTTCATATTGCTTGCCGATCGCGCTGGTGTGAGATTTCGGTAGCGCCAGAACTAGCAGCAAAACTTCGTAAAAGAGAATAAAGCTGAAAGGTGTATAAACGGCATGAAGAAAATTGCGGTCGAGTCCGGCCAGTGGCCCGGATCCAAGATAAGGGATCGTACGAGCCAAGGCGATCAACAACAGATGTACTATGAATCCCGTTGCAGCCAACCGCACCATCCAATGTTCAAGTAGACCTTTCTGTTTTTCCGTGTCGCAGCGATCGTAAAACCCTGCGAAGAATGCGGTCAGTTGATGAATCAATTTCGTGCTTCGTTATGAGTGGCAACCGGTCGCAAACTCAAGGCAGCGCTCGTCGATTGATAACTTCAATCGCGAGATTACCAAGCTCTGTCATTGTCTCGCAGCGAACAGCCCCCTCACCTTCGAAGGTGCCAGCACTCCTACCACCAATTAGGAACGTGCCGCCGTACTGCGCTATGACGGTCGCCAAACGACTTATCTCACGATCCTGGACCCGGCTGCGGATTGCATTGGTCATCGCAAGCCAAACGATGCTTGGTTTTTCATCTCCCACTACATCGGTCAACACGTCAATCGGCGTATTCGGTCCCAAGTTGGTTTCGTCAAAACCACACTCATGCAAAACCAACGAAACCATAAGTGATGGAAGGAGATAGGGATCACCGTCCGGCGCAGCACCTATTGCTGTTGGTGCATTTGCATCGGGATCGGGAATCGAAAGTCGAATCTGACACAAAGCTCGGACGCAGAGAATCGTGGCGCGATGCTCAACAAAGATCGCGCGCTTATCTGGCCAAAAATTTCCGATTGACGTCATAGCTTGGTGAATCGGACCATCGCAGATCTCCGCAATCGATAGACCGTGAGCGTACATCGCCTGCATCAAGCCAATGACGGCTCTCGCGTGTCCGTCGGTCAACGCAGCCGTTAGCTTCGCACCGAAGTCATCGTCGGCAAACTGATTGACTGCCTCGTCGATGCCCAGCAGGTCGGGCCGAACGATGGTCAGGTTGTTTTCGCGAACGTAACGAATCGCCTCCGTGGCCGGAATTCGTCGATGTCCGCCTCGCGTGCGATGGATCTGCAACTCGCCGCTGTCGGCCATGCGCCGCACTGACGATTCGCTGACACCGATCGCAGCTGCGAATTCAGAAGTTGAAAGCAGGATCTGTTGCATAGGTGCCGTAGCGGTTGAGGGGAGACTGACTGATTTGGAAGTTTTGACGAAGCTCTAGCTAGTTTATCCTAAAAAATCTCTCAGTGGAACCTTCTGCATAGCTCAAAAATCCCTTGACAAGGCAATATCGTCATCTCAGAGATAGATTTGGCAGATTTTTCCAAATTCACCTTTTCAACTTGTTTTTACGCAGAGGTCACAGAATATGTTCCACTTACCACTAGATTTGCTAGCAAGGATGCCCGATCTAACCGTGCTTCAGTACGCTACCGTCGACAATATTTTTTCGATGACGGTCGCGACTATGGGTGCCGCAGCGATCTTTTTGTTCCTGTCACGGTCGATGGTTGACGCTCCCTATCGCCCCGCACTGATGGTGTCCGGCTTGGTCGTCACGATCGCGTGTTATCACTATTTCATGATTCGCCACAGTTGGCAGGGAGCCTATGCACTGGCGGGTGACGGTTACACGGGAACCGGCGCGGGATTTAACGATTTCTACCGCTATGCGGACTGGATTCTGACGGTGCCCTTGTTGATGGTTGAACTAGTGGCCGTTCTCAGGTTAGAAAAGTCGCGCGCGAAGTCGCTGTTAACCCGACTGGTGATCGCGGCCGCTGCCATGATCGCCCTGGGTTATCCAGGCGAAGTGATCAACAACCCAGAGGGCTGGACCATGCGCGTTGTGTGGGGTGCACTATCGTCGATTCCATTCTTTTACATTTTGTATGTACTTTGGGTCGAATTGACCAAGTCGCTCGACACCCAGCCAGTCGCAGCACGCAGACTGATCGAAGTTGCTCGTCTAGTTCTCTTGATCACCTGGGCGGTCTATCCAATCGCGTATGCCCTGGGTGGAACACCTCAAGCGCTTCTGGCAAAGTCAGGCGGTGCAGTCGATGCAAGCGGTATTGTCTTCTTACAGGTCGGATATGCGATAGCAGACATGACAGCTAAGGCTGGATTCGGCATCCTGATCTATTTTATCGCCAGAGCCAAGAGTAGCGATGGACTAGAGTCAGTTGACGGCACGGTCGCAAAGTTTGCGTAATCGTCGATCGTCGAAACGGAGACCAGGCAAATGCACTCAGCATCTATCTCAACACTCGCCCTAGCGTTTGTGATTGCAAGTGCATCGGGCCTGGACTCCTCGCGAAGTGTCGAAGTTTTTTCGTTAGCAATCTTGGTGGCTCTAGTCGGAGTGCCTCACGGTGCTCTCGACCACGTAGTGGGGCAGCGACTCTTTCGTCCAGCGTTCAGGAGCTTTAGGGGCGTAGCTTTCTTCAGTGTTTTACTGCCCTTAACCGTTGCTGCTTTGGCGTTAGTAACAGCCGGATCGCTCATCTGGTCATCAACTGGAGCAATCGAAACATCTTTGCTACGAACTGTTTTTCTTGGCCTCAGCGCTATGGCGGTTCCGCACCTTTGTCTCCATGTAGCTGCTGGCGCCTTCTCTCAGCGTTTTACAAATCCATCGGCTGCGCACGACGAGGTATTTAGTCATGCATGACTACATCATCATAGGCGGTGGCCTGCAAGGTGGACTACTAACGCTCGCCATCGGGCACCATCAACCTGAAGCAACAATGTTGCTAATAGAGCGCGAGAGCACGATAGGCGGAAATCACACTTGGTCGTTCCATCCGAAAGATGTGCCGGTTGAGTCGAGACCATGGGTCGAACCGCTGGTCACAAGTCGATGGCAAAACTACATCGTTCGCTTCCCAGGATTCGAGCGACGCGTGAATCTTCCCTACGCATCGATTAGCTCAAATCACTTTTCCAACGTCGTTACGGAATGCTTTCGAGAACTGCAGACCAACGGATACAAACAAAGCTCAGCCGTCGAATTCCGTTCGAGCGACACAGATTTGAAACTTGGCAAGGACATCAAACTGCACTCTGCTCAATCGAACGAAATGCGAGTTCTGTCACATGATCAAGTCGAGTCATTTTTGCTCACCGAGACCGAAATCGAGTTCATCGATGCGCAAAGCGTTCGGACAAAGCGTGGCGTGACCTTCGCTGGCAAGGTTGTAATTGACTGTCGAGGACCAAGCCGCGTATTGACTGAGCATGGAACCGACGGGCAGTTCTGCGGTGGCTTTCAAAAGTTCTATGGGTTTGAAATCGAGTTGCAAAAGGACTGGCCGGAATCGTATCCAGTGGTCATGGACGCGTGCCAAGACCAATCGAATGGATTTCGCTTCATGTATTCGCTTCCGTTTTCAACTCGTCGCGTGTTGGTAGAGGATACTCAATTCTCCGAGGATCCTAAAGTTTATCGCGCGGAGTGCTTGCGCAACATGGAAGAATTCGTTCGCAGCAAGACAAATTCGGCGTGGAAAATCGTTCGTGAAGAATCCGGCTGCTTGCCGATGCCACTGTCCTACGAAAGCATGCCTCGAGACACTCTTCCTTTGCAAGGCGGGTATGCCGGCGGTTTTTTCCATGCCGCGACCGGATACTCGTTTCCGCTGGCGGTTCGATTCGCCCAAGCGGTTGCCTCAGTCGAACCCCAGCGAGTCGTTGAATCGGTTGCGGCGCTAGTCTCGGAGAATCAATCGCAGGCGAGGTTCGCCCGTTTGCTCAACCGTTTGTTGTTTCGCTTGGTCAAGCCGAGCAAGCGTTGGGGAATTTTTCAACGCTTTTATCGAGTGCTTTCGGACGATACGATTTCGCGATTCTACGCACATCGCTTTACGAAATACGATGCGCTGCGAATCGTGGTTGGTCGTCCTCCCGCTGGCTTAACTCCCTTGCGTTTTCTTGACTCATTTTGGGGGCAAAGGTAACCATCGTGTTAATCGAACAACCAAAAATGCATGAGGCAACCGCAAACGGCTTATTGCGGTCGCCACGAGATCCTGTACAGAATCTGCTTGAGTCCGGACTAATGCAACCAGCGAACGAGTTTCTTGGACATGGCGGCAAACGCTTCCGAGCTGCATTAATTGAGCTCAGCTACGAAATTGGCGGAGGACGGGAGGCTGTTCAAACTCCGCTTATCAATGCGATCGAAATGCTGCATGCGGGCTCGTTGATCATTGACGATATCGAAGATGGATCGGAATGGCGGCGTGGTGAGCCAACGTTGCACCGGCAAGTCGGACTTGCGCTGGCGCTCAACACTGGAAACTGGATGTACTTTCGAGCGTTGGAATTGCTAGGTGACCTTTCTGTAGATGAAGCCTCTGGGAACAAAATTTTAGGCATTGCGATTGCTACGATTCGAGAGTGTCACGAAGGACAAGCACTCGACTTGGCTGCCAGAATATATGATATCGATCAGCGAGACGTACTTGCCTTTGCTGAAGGAATTGGCAAGCGAAAGACTGGCGCCTTAACGTCGCTCGCAGCTCGCCTTGGGGCAATGACGGCAGGCGCATCTCACGATTATGAACAGGCACTTGCTGCGTTTGGATGTGAGCTGGGCATTTGTTTGCAGATGCGGAACGACCTAGATGAACTGCGAATGGTTGCCAATGACGGTTTGCGCCATGATGACATGAAGAATGCTCGCGTGACTTGGCCTTGGGCGTGGTACGCGGAAAAGTGCGGGAGCGAAACATTCAGAGAGTCGCAACTTCGTGCCTATGTTGCCACCAGCGATGCCAATGTTGCAAGAAATATCGCGACCGCCATTGACTGGCAGATCGGAGCTTATGGCGATCAAGAAATCGAGAGTCGCTTACAGGTCGCATACTCTGAGCTCAGTGAAAGCGTTGGTGTTTCAAAACCGCTTCGCGATCTCCAGCTTTTGCTGCAGGCGGTCAACGCCTCCGCGAGAACACTTGTAGCAAACTGTCGCTTTCAAGAAACGTCTAACCATGTTGCAGATCGAGCCGCCTCATGAGCCAATTATCAACTCAAGTCGAACCCTTTCATGGACCTGGTAACTCGGGTCGCGACAACAATCACACCGCAAATGACCATGGCAGTGACACACGAGTACGTTTACGCGGTGCCGTCATCGGCAGTGGCTTTGGCGGGCTTGCAGCGGCAATTCGGTTGCAAGCGATGGGAATCCAGACAGTCTGCTTCGAGGGACGCGACAAACCGGGTGGACGAGCTTACGTCTACAACGACAGTGGTTTCACATTCGATGCAGGACCGACTGTTATCACGGCTCCGCATTGCATCGAAGAACTGTTTACGCTTGCCGGTCGGCGGATGGAGGACTACGTCACGCTGCTGCCTGTAACGCCGCTTTATCGGCTACAGTGGACCGATGGCGTGGTATTTGACTATGTTGCAGACGAGGCGGGATTGATAGAGCAGATTCGCCGAATCAGTCCGCGCGATGTCGATGGATATCGACGCTTTGCAGACTACTCTCGGCGAGTTTTTGAGAAGGGCTATGTAGAACTGGGAGCGACCCCGTTTCTAAAATTCACAGACATGCTGCGAGTGAGTCCTGCGTTGATGCGTTTGCGAGCCGATCGCAGCGTCTACTCTGCAGTGTCGCGCTTCATGAAAGACGAGCACCTGCGCCAGGCATTTAGCTTCCATCCGCTCTTGGTTGGCGGCAATCCTATGGAAACGAGTTCTATCTACACCCTCATTCACTGGATCGAACGAAAGTGGGGAGTGTTTTTCCCAAAGGGTGGCACGGGAGCATTGGTGAACGGATTGGTTCAACTGTTCACAGACATCGGCGGCGAGCTGCGACTTGACTCGCCCGTTGAACACGTCGAGCTGTCGACCACCGACACAGCGATAAACCCGAATGGACTTTCGCATTTGATCACTACTAAGCAACGCTGCAAAGAGCGGTTCGATGTCGTCGTCTCTAATGCTGATATCCATCACACCTACTCGAGACTGTACAAA
>JANNNN010000436.1:0-2226 GCA_031398555.1 Planctomycetia bacterium
ACGACTGAGATAATCGCAACCGGGACTACGCTTTCAGATTTGGTGGGTGTGTTTTTCTTTTTGGTCGTTGGTTTTACAAAGCTCAAACCGCGGCGGTGTAAATCGTACAAGAAGACTGTCATCGCGACGATAAAGGATGTAATTAAGCCGATTTGCAATTCGAGATACGACTTAAATACTATCGGACAGATCACCGCTACGATGAAACCACCCAAGGCACCACCTGCGGAGATTGAGAGGTAGAACTCGGTCAGCTTTGCAGCCACTGGCCGCCGACGTACAACCTCGCCATGGCAGACCATACAAACCAAGAAAAAGAGGCTTAAGTACACGCCGATAGCTACTCGAATGTCATACCGCAGAAACCTCCACAGTGGGTCTCTCGAAGGTGTTGTCTTGAGGCCGTCCAGGAAAGTCAAATAGGAAAGGTCACTTGCAATAAGAATCATGACCATGGCACCTAGACTGAACCAATGCCGTGAATACCACCAATCGCGATCAAAACAGATGATCAACGACAACAGGTACAGCGCTAAAGGCACAATCCACAAAAACGGGATCACCGCCACGTCCTGGCAAAGATGGTTCGTGACACACAGCAACATGAGCGAAGCGAGTGCAGGCAGCAACACCCAAATCCAGCGGACGTATTTTGAAGGCACTGCGACGATCGCCTTGGCTTGTCTGCGTCCTTGTTTTTCGCTAATTGCTTGCGTCCCAGCTGCAGCGAGTTGTAACGCTGCTCGAAGTTGCCAAAGCTGGACAGCTAGCGTGCCACAGCCGACGACAAAGACGGCAAACACTACCGACCAAAGCGTTCCTTGTTGCGACGTAGTAAGAGCCGGTTCGACAACAAACGGGTAAATCAACAAGGCACCCAGCGAACCGACATTCGAGAGCGCGTACAGCCGATAAGGGGATCGCGCCGGATAGGCTTTTGCAAACCAGGCTTGAACTAGCGGCGATGTCGCGGAAAGTAGAAAGTAAGGCCAGCCCACAGTAGCCGCAAGCATCACCAGAATTCGAATCGCCGGGTACTCGCCATCCGGTGGTTTCCAGAAAGAACTCGGTGTGATCGGCAACAAAAGCAACGACAAGCTCAGCAACGCGATATGGATTGTCGCTTGGCGAATGGGACTTGCGATTCGCGCTAAGATAGCCGCGTAAGCATATCCCGCTAGCAGTAGGACTTGAAAGAACAACATGCAGGTTGTCCACACTGCCGGCGTGCCGCCAAACCAAGGCAGGATCATCTTGCCGATGATCGGTTGAACTAGGAACAGCAGAAACGACCCGAGGAAGATTGAAATTGCTGAAGTGAAAGCCATCGACGTCGACGCCTTGATAAAATAAAGTGTACCGCATAACGCGAATTCGTGTCGCGAGTTTGCATGATAACGGCTCATAAGTTAATCTCCAACTCGTTGAACTGCGTACAACATTGGGATTCCGACTTGGCGTGTGGTCACTTCGACTCCATTAATGGAATGTAGCTCGATGATTCTCAGAACTTTTGTATTGCGTGCGGTCCTTCCAGTTATCTTGCTTCTGGCACTTTCTTATGCGAATGCTGAGGAGCCAATTCGAAACTGGGTACCGCTTCAGGGGCCTGGGTATGAAGGTCGTTTGGTACGCTATCACGCTGGCAAAGTTTTCATTCGGGCAATTGATGGGGAGGTCAAGAACTTTGAGGTTGTAAGTCTCTCGGAAGACTCAAGAAGTTATTTGCAGATGCACAAAGAACGGCTTCCCTTCTGGCAAACGCCTGACGAAGCAGAACTCGTTGCACGGACGAAAAAGAGAATCTCGGAAAGTGGGATAGTGCACGTTCAATCCCGTAACCTAAAGGTGAATACCCTTGGCTTGGTTGTTGGCAATGAGAGCAAATACAGTCTTGTACTGTGCACTAGTAATGTAGAAAAGTTCAATTTTGCCGAACACATTAAAGGCAAGAATACGCTTGGCTTCGAGAACTTGAAGTTTGATATTGTACATCGAGTAAATGGCGCATTACGCAGATCGGACGCGAGCTTCGAAGCTTCTTGGCCTGGAATATTGCTTTTAAAGTCGCCGTTTCAGATCGCGAATGGAAAGAATATCGAATTTTCTAACCTCGCTTTAACTGTGGGGCACCCCCTTTGCTTTGTCAGCGCAAATGCTCCTTCCAATCCAGGAGAATTTGAATACAAAACTGGTGAGATAGTCGAGCTCAATCAATCGTCCGCT
>JANNNN010000454.1:0-7798 GCA_031398555.1 Planctomycetia bacterium
GCGACGGTCACGCCGGCGGATACTGAATCAGCCCCTCGGGCGCGTTCGTATTCGCTTCTGCGCCGGTTAACTGGGGCGGATGGCAAGATTGAGGAACTGTTTCTTTTACCGCCTAATGTCTTTTTTCCGAAACAAGCAAGCCTTCTTGCATCCGTTCTAAGCTCGAGCTTGCGTGGCAGCGCAAATGCCCCTTACTGGAACGTGAACAGCGGTGAAATCGGCCAGCCCAAGACCATTACAAGTCCTCTGTGGGCCTGTGAACTTTCAGGGAACGGCCGATTGCTGGTAACTTTTGGTGAAACCTCACCTCAGACCAATCTCCGGATTTATGTGTTACCACTGGCAAATCCCATGTCTCAACTGACTGAACTGGATGACCAAAGGTCTGCAATCAACTTGTCCAGCGATGGTTGTTCACTCTCCGCGTGCACCGTGGATGAAATGTTTATCCGCTGGAATCTGGAAAAGAAGGTTATAGCGAGTAAGATAGTTTCCAAGTCGCCCATCGGTCGCGAGAAACTGGCCGCGGTTGCCATTCGCCCGAATAGTTTGGACTATGTCGCCGCGGCTGCGAAAGATGGCAGTATCCGCGTTTGGAAAACAAGCGATGGTAGTCAATCAAGCATCGACAACGACATCACGCTTGCCGTACGAGCGATGAAGTTTAATCGCAAAGGCGATCGGTTGATTGTCGTCCGCGAGAACGGCATAGTTGAACTTCGCGAGCTCAACCTTAAGGTTGTTAATACTTTTAGGGCGCATTCCGCAACTCTGAGGTCCGTGGGTTTCTCGACGAAGGGCCGATTTCTGGTGACTACAGATTGTTATGGCAACGTTCGGTTGTGGGAAACAGATGAGTTAAATATTGAGGCCGCTTTTAGTATCGGTGAAGCTAGCGAAATCACCGCAGTTACTGCTGATGCTGAAGGTAATTTGATAGCCATTGGCCGCAGAGATGCTACTATCGAATTGTGGAGCAAAAAGTGACGGATGAAGCTATCGACTTTGAAGAGTGGTCCGACTCGGGAGATGCTCACAGCCCCCCACCATTAAACTCGAGCACAGGTGCTGACAAGTTTCATCCGGTCAAGCGACCGCCGATGGCACTACTTCACATTTTTGATGACGGACGCGATACAAGTGAAACGATTCGCATTCGTGGCGATCAAACCACTATTGGCAGAAATGCCGACGTCTCCATTGCACATGATCCTGACATCGCCGATCAACACGCTCACATCATTCGCGCGCGAAGCCGCAATAAATATTCTTGGTCGGTCAAAGACTTAGAGGCATCCAGTGGCCTGTTCGTTCGCGTTAAGAAAGCGATCCTCAGCGATAGCGCCGAGTTTCTTGCAGGTTCGTATCGTTACAAGTTTTGTGGCGCATCGCCGATTTCCCATGGAAACGAAAAACTGCGGGCACGACTCGACGCCGGGAGCATTCCGGGACAATCAATGTTCCAATCCGAAGTAGCCTATCCTTCCATTCAACGCATTCAAGCAGAGAGCGAGGACCGGCTCTGGTTGATCGCCGAAGATTACTGGATTGGAAGAGATAAAAGCTGCGGGCTCTGCGTCCCAGATGACCGACTGCTAGCCGACAAGCACGTTCAGGTCACGAAGACTTCGAACGGTTGGCAACTTGCAAGTTATGGCGTAACCAACGGGTTCTGGGTTCGCATGAAACAAGTCGGTGTATCAAAGTCTTGCACCTTTCAGCTCGGCGAACAGCGATTTCGACTGATTGTAAATTTGTGAAAAGCAGAAATTAGCGCAGTGGAGCGTCAAGATTATGTTTTGGGGCTGGGGGCCATTAGATATTCGCGTTATCGACGATACGCGTATTTTCGACATCTCATCCGCGGGAACGCTCATGTTCCGTTTGCAAGGAATTCCTTTAGGTAGCTGGCTTTGTTAGAAACCGGTGCAAAGACGTGGTCTCTGACAGGCACCGGTTTCTAATGCAACCAGCTACATTTCCTCGTCCAAAACGCTTCACAGCGTTGCCCAACGGGGTTACGACGGTTCGATGTTAATCTTACAAAACCCCATTGGGGTAAAATTCGATCGCCGCCGCCGCGCTGCCCGGCTCTAAAAATCATCGCTGAGCCACTAGATAGCCCAATATAGCGCCGACCAGTAAAGCAGGTGGCAAGCATATCGCGACGGTAAGGGCTACAACCATGTTTATGCTCATGCTTGTCGGTGCGGGTTGGATTTGGGATTGGGACTCGCCAAAGCTGCTTGTGCTGCTGGACGATGATAGGCTTCGGTCAGCCTGGGTTCGGGACGATTGACCTTCGTCGGTGCTCTGGTCTTTTGTAGGAGGGGGGTCGGACCAACTGTCATTTAGGCTTGGCGTTTCCTCTTCACGTGGCTCCGCTTTATCATCGTCGTTCAGCGGGGGTGGCGGGGACATCCACGGCGATCGCATTGCTGACATCGCGCCAACACCTACAGATTCAACCGCCCAAGGTTCCAATCTAGCCGCAACTTCTGCCGCGCTCGCAATTCGTTTGCGTGGATCTTTCTCCATCATGTCCGCAATGATATCAACAAACTCTTCCGTGATGTCAGGCACGAATTTTCGTGGATGCCAAGGAGTCTCGTCGATATGACGTCGCAGTTTAGAGGCCGTATCACCGCCAGGAAATGGTACTTTTCCACAAACGGCATAATACAATGTGCATCCCAGCGAATAGATATCGGAAGATGGCTTGATTTCGAGTGGTGTTCTAATTTGCTCGGGCGACAAATAATCAGTTGTCCCGACAATCTTTCCCGCCCGCGGATCATTCATCAGATCGTGAGCAAATCCAGCGAGTCCAATGTCAGACACCTTCGCGTCGCCTTCGGGTGTGACCAAAATATTTCCTGGCTTTACGTCGCGATGGACCAATCCCATACGATGCGCGTAGTCGAGCCCCAAGGCGGCATGCATCACAATTTTCGCCGCTTGTTGCACCGGAAGCGGTCCGCGGGATTTAACCAAACGACGCAAATCCATTCCGGGCACGTACTCAGTGACCATATAATGCACTTTGCCATCCCGGCCAGCATCAAAGGCCCGCACTAAATACGGATAGTCCAAGTTGGCTTGCATCCGAATCTCCCGCGCAAAACTCTCACGACTCAAGTCAGTCGCTCGCGACCCGGGTAGCACTTTGACCGCACAGATTCGGCCCATCACTTGATGTTCCGCTTTGAAAACTTGCCCCATCCCCCCTTCACCAATAAAGTCTGTAATCCAATAAGGTCCGACGTTAAACTTCGTGCGACCGATCAACATCTGTTCGGCTTGATAAGTTGTCAGCGTCTTTTGCTCGACTAGAATTTCGGCAATAAGGTTATCCGAAATCACTGCATCGGCTGGCAAACCCTGCTGACTGAGTCGATGCCTGGCAACTCGCAACGCATATTCAAGCTTCTCCGTCGATACTAGGCCGCTGATAAGTGCCGAGGATCGCAGTAACGATTCGCTTGCATTGTCTGGTTGTCGATTTGCTGTCATTGGAAGATGGTTGCGATTGCGCGGCTTAATGTTGGAGCGAACATTTCAGCCTGACTTGCCCATCGTTCGCAAAGCCCTATTGTATCCGCAAACAAAAAAAGCTGCTATTGCAAGCAACAGTTGCGAGTGTTTGCCGATGGTTCGGCTGACATAACTGACATTGGACATTTCGGCAGATGATGTTAATAAGCACTCATCCGAGCCAGAATTCTTGGATGAAACGCGCTCCCGTAACCGTTGCTATAAGAGGCAGCCTAGCAGGGTGAACTAAACAGATTAAAGCTTCTATTATCGTTTACGACTCGAAACCCACCAGGACTACCGTAGTTGGGCGAACTATGAACACGAAAAATTCAGTGAATCCGACTGGGTTCCTGTTACCGTACCGGAGACGGATGTAAATGAAACATACTGTCGTCCCAAGCAGTAACGCACACGTGACCAATACCTCATCCAGCGATAGACCTGTTCGAATTTTCGTTGATGCAACCTACACGCTTTGTTCTGGCAAGAGTTCCGGCATAGAGCGGGTAGTGCGAAGCATCATCCGAGAATCGACTCAGTGCAAACTGGGCGTTAGTCCGGAAGTTGTTATCTCGCACGACGGCCGCTTCTATCCGATCAGCGATCGACAAGTTTCGCAGCTTGCCAGGCCCGCTGGAATGCAAAGCAATGTTCGATCCAAGCTTCCGATGATCTACGAAATGATGGCCAAAGCCTTATGCGCTGTCGTTCCTGTGCGTTGTCTTCGTAAATGGCTACTGCCGGAAGCAGGGCATTTGGGTTTGTTTAAGGTCCCGCACACGCTCTACGAGAAATTTTCGCGGATGATGGTTGTCAAGAACACTCGGCCTATCGAGCCGACGTCGGGCGATCTTTTCCTACTGCCCGACGCATACTGGCCGCGGCGTGGCGTCTGGGCGGCCGTTGATCACGCACGCGAAAATGGAGCGATGATCGCAACGGTTTTATACGATTTGATTCCGGTGACCCACCCGGAATTCGTTGGACTAAAACGCAAGGAAGTTTTTCTTCAGTATTTGCAGAATGTTGCCACAAAAAGCGATTTGATCGTGGCAATTTCCGAGACCGTTCGAAACCAGGTCGTCGAGTTCCTGCCAACGATTTGCAGTGATGAGACTTATTGCAAAGATGTACGATCTTTCGAGCTGGGCGCTGAGTTATCATCGTCGAAAGGAAATGTGCGCAAAGCCGTTCAAGAGTTGTTCAAGCCGGAATTGGAAAAGACTCCGTACTTGATGGTCGCGACTTTTGATCCTCGCAAGAATCATCGATATCTGATCTCAGCTTTTGATTTGCTATGGAAACAACAACCTGACTTGAAATTGTGCTTGGTTGGTCGGGTCGGATGGTTGTGCGAAGAATTGCTGATTCAGCTCGAAAAACACCCTCGCCGCAATCGAGATCTTTTTGTGTTTCACGATCTGTCGGACGCAGAGCTGCAATACTGTTACAGTTCAAGCCGCGGCGTCGTGTTTCCATCGATCGTCGAAGGCTTCGGCTTGCCGATTGTTGAAGCCCTATGGCACGGTCAAAAAACATTCGCAAGCGACACACCGATTCATCGCGAAGTCGGTCGCAACGACTGCAGCTACTTTGATCTCACTGAACCTCAGTCGCTCGTAGACTCGATACTCGACTGGGAATCCCAACTGTCGAATGCAAAACCTCAGTTGCCCATGCGCCAGCCCATCGCGTGGTCTGAAAGCAATTTGCAGCTTTTTCACCATTGCCTAGATGCTTACTTCAACCGGAAGAGTATCGGCATCAGCGAGCGACGGGCTGCGTAGCCCGCACACTTGCACCTTCCCGGACCATCCCATTACACCGCGTATGTCATTGCCAGCTACTGCGTTTATTAGCGCCATGCTCGCGAACGGCCAAAGGCCCGGCTATTTGTTCGCACCAAGCGCGGTGAGTAGTAAACGGCCGGACCTTTGGTCCTTAAAATCATTTGCTCCTATAGACCCAGCCCGTTGGGCTGGGCTAGGTAAACTACTGAGCCTTCGGCCCGAGAACACAAAGGTAGTGACGTCAAACTAGCCAGCCGCAGGCCCTACTTCCTCCTATAGTCCACGCCATTCGACCCTGCGTCGGTGGAGGCGCGATCATCTGACGAGTTAACGATTTGCCATAGGTTGAGAATGGAAAGCCAGCGTTAGAGTTCGCAACGTCTGTATTAGGAGCCCGTAGAAGGAGCCTCAGTATTTGGGACAGAAACGTCTGGTGCAACTGCGTCTGGTGCTAGATCGGCGGTGGCTGAGTTTGCTGTTGCTGCCTCGGATTCGGATTGGGCCTTGGTGGCGCGTGCCTCGTTTTCGGTAATGCGCTGGATAACTAAACGATGCTGCTCGGCCATTTGCTGATTGCCAGCGGCTTCGTAAAGTGAAACAACACCCTGATGAAAATCCTTGCGTCCAGGTTGCAGTTCGATAGCCGATTCTAGGGCAGTGATCGCCTCGGTGCGACGATTGAGTCCAACTAGGACTTTGGCCAAAGTATCATAGTAATCGGCTGTGCTGGGTTCTAATTGCGCAGCCCCGAGTTGCACAGCCCGCTTCGCTAATAACAAGGCTTCTTCCCGTCGCTCGGGAGCGATCTCATCGAGGACGTAAGCTAGATTGTTGAGAAACTGGGCTGAAGTCGGTGAGCGTGAGACGACTTGTTCTAAATACGGTAGTGCTTGCTTGTAGTTTCTCTGGAGCAAGTACAACTCGGAAATCCACGCATGCGTTACAACGGTTGCTTTCCCTTCCGCAAGAAACTGCTGCAGCTTTTTAATCAACTCGTCGCCTGGGGACTTACCGTTGACTCGAGCAAGGTAGGCAATCTCTTCAACAACTTTTGGATTGGACGGATCGGTTCGCATAGCCGTATCAAGCATTTGGAGATCGCCTGACCAACTATCTCCGATCTGTTTTAGGCTGGAACGGTAACGCAAGCGAAAGACTTCAGAGAGCCCACGGGTAAGTTCGGGGGATGTTTGAAGTTGCATACCTGCACGGATCACTTGCTCCGCTTCGGCTAAGTTCAAGGTCACTGTTTCCGAATCGGGCTTTTCGGTATTAAGACATTGAGCAAAGAGGGACTGCACCAGACCCATCCGCGATTTCAGGTCACTGGCATCCTGTTCCAGTTTTTGACGAAAATGCGCGTCAGCTTGGGCGAAAGAATTTGCAGCCAAGACTTTATTTTGGAATTCGTCCGAACGTTTCGCAAGGAATAGAGCATTCGCCGGATTCACTTCCGTGGCTTTTTTTAGCAAGCTCAGACAACCATCGCGATCCTGAAGACTAAAAAGTAGCTCGCTGCCCACTAACAACAACGGTTCGGGGACCCGATCCCATTTCACCGCCTCTTTCACATGATGCGTAACTAGTCTTACATTCTCAGCGGTGATTGGACGCTGGAGCATATTCTGTGCGATCCAGGCGTGAGCGGGCGCGTAGCCGGGTCGGTTGGCAGGTGCTATCTTCGAAAGCATCTTGTCCGCTTGAGAGGTCGCACCCCGCTGGGCCATGGTGACAGCAATCACAAATCGGCTGCGGTCATTCGGCTCTAGTAACTCCACGCGGCGAAACAAAACTTCGGCAAATCGCGAGAGCTCCTTCTTTTCTTTATCATCGGCGGTGAGCGCTTTCCCAATAGAACTATCCGCCGGTAGGCTCGGTGCCCAAGATTGTTCCCAACCGGCAATCTCCTTCTCGCCAAGCGCCAGATAGCGAGTCGCGAGCTTATGTTTGTCCAAGCGGCTGCCAACAAATACGAGCACCCCGACTGTGGCTAGAAATATTAGCGGGATGCTATTGAGCGCGATTCGTTTCCACTCGCGACTCAACATCCAGTCGACGATGAATCCCACCAGGGATACCATCCAACGAGTGGGATCCAAATTAATCTGCATGACGGTCGCGCCTAAACGTAGAACTCTTCATCCGGGTCACTTAAATTTCGGGGTGGCCTCGATTCTACATTATAAACGGCATTTTTGGATATCTGCCAGTTATTCGCGTCGCAATGAAAATGACATGTAATGCAAACCGGTATCATCGTCGACCAAGTAACCACCAGCGGGTGCTAAGTACTTCGCAATCACCGAAAACGGGGGCAATTCGCGTTTGTCCAGTCCAGCCAAAAGGGCTTTGAAGAAACCGTTACTGTCAGAAACTTGACGCAGACGATCGCGATTTTTTGGATCGCGGGCCAACTCATAGAACAGTTGTAACGATTCTTCCGGCCTAGAATAAGTCAGCGTCGAACATTC
>JANNNN010000470.1:0-6502 GCA_031398555.1 Planctomycetia bacterium
AAGAAAGCAATCGCGTGCGAGGCACATCGTAACCAGCCCACTGGTCCATACTCATCGCTACTCCTGCTTCAGGATTGCGATCAACGCGACCCATCATGATCTGCTGTGCAAGCACATTCCACTTTGAATTCGCTTTGCTGAGTGAGCAATCATGTCGCGATACGCGTGGTAGTAGCCGGTTTCATAGTGCTGGCAGGAAGCAAACGAGAATCGAAGTTTATCGAAGGCAGTATCCATTTTCGGAGTCGTACGGCCACGCCCAATGGGGCTCTCCGCGTCGCCGTTGAGTGGGTCGGGTGCCAAGCGTGTCCACAAGACAAACCCGTCCGAACTCGGATCGCCAGAGGCCACGCCAAGGCTGAACGGATCGTTTGCAAAGCTCTTGGCACGAGCGATTCCCAAAGCAGGTCGAGCGGCCATGCCCGCCAAGCCGAAAGCTGAAGATACTCGCAAAAAGCTTCGGCGATCAAGCGATTTAAGCAAGGTCGGTATATTCGTTTTCATGGGGATTTCCATTTGTAAGCGTTGAAGTGAACCAATAGCTTAACTTTGACCTACTCACTAGACGTTCACACAATGGGAATTTTTGATGAATTTTGATCCCGTGTCGGACGCTGCCCGTGACTGATGCTGCTAGCGTCAGCATCAGTCACAGCGCGAACGCTGGCAGCGTCCGCTACGGGCGTGCTACAATGTAGGGACCTGCCGTAATCCTACTTTAGTATCGACTCATGCAACAAATCGACCCCCAATGGGCTTGGAACGAATTCGAACCGACTGCAGCGCAGCCCTGGACCCGTCGCGCGGCGGCGCACCTGTTTCGTCGCGCGGGTTTTGGTGCGAGTAAGGAAAAACTAGACGAAGCAATCACTTCAACCCCGGCCGATACCGTTCGACAGTTGATCGCCGACGATGCCAACGCGACCAACTTCGAAACTCAAGCCAACGCGCTGGCGCAAACCGTGATTTCCGGTGGCGATCCAAAGCAACTGGCGGCAGCGTGGGTCTATCGCTTGCTCTATACTCCAGCTCAACTGCTTGAAAAAACCACTCTGTTTTGGCACGGTCACTTTGCAACTGGTGCCGAAAAAGTGCAAGTCGCTGAACTGATGTGGAATCAGAATCAACTGCTTCGAGAAAATGCGTTGCGTGAATTTGAGCCGCTAGTGCAAGCGATTTCACGTGATCCAGCGATGTTGATCTACCTCGACTCTGACACCAATCGCAAAGCTCACCCGAATGAGAATTTTGCGCGTGAGTTGATGGAGCTCTTCTGCTTGGGCGAAGGCAACTACACCGAACAGGATGTGCAGCAGCTCGCACGCTGTTTCACCGGTTGGGAAATCAAGAACAAAAAATTTCGCAAGAATAACTTCCAACACGACGACGGGGTCAAGCAACTGCTCGGCAAGTCGGGTAACTTCGATGGCGAAGACGCGGTGCGAATAGTGCTCGAAGAAGATGCGATGCCTTATTTCATCGTCGGGAAACTAGTTCGCTACTTTGTATGCGACGAACCCAAGCCGACGCGCGAATTGCTCAAGCCGTTAGCAGATCAATTTCGCGCAAACGGTTTGAAGATCGGTCCGGTTGTGGTGCGCATACTTAGCAGTAATTTGTTCTTCTCCGAACATGCGTTGGCTCGCAAAGTGCGGTCCCCGATTGAGTTGGCTATCGGGTTTTTAAGAGCCCTAGAAGGTACTACCAACGCGGTGCGATTGGCAGATAACTTGACCAAACTCGGTCATGGTCTGTTCTACCCGCCAAACGTAAAGGGCTGGGATGGAGGGCGAGCGTGGATCAATTCATCAACGCTGCTTGGCCGAGCCAACTTGGTCCGTGATATCTTGAACCATGAATCCACCAAGTTTGCCACCGGCTCATTGGAAGCTTATGTGCAATCGCAAAAGTTGGATTCTCCGCAGTCGATCGTAGGCTGGTTCAGCGATCTGTTACTAGCGATCCCACTTGCACCCGACATCGAAACGCAGCTCGTAAAACTGCTTGGCAGTTCCCCCAAAGAAAATCAATTCCGCGAGGTCCTCCACACAATCAGCACACTTCCCGAATTTCAATTGCTTTAGTGGCCCGTAGCTTGGGACCATTTGTCCCGAGCGTATCCGGCGCGAGCCATCCGGTTTTTCACGATCTTTATAGTTTGCCACTTGCTGGGAATTGCGGTTCCCCTCAAATCTCGCTGAAAAGTCCAGGAATCTGGCCTTCACTGTCGGCAAACTTGTCGATTCGCACGCCGACTTTGTCGAGCAGCGTTAAGTGCAAATTGGCAAGCGGCGTGGTTTGGTCGAGCTTAATGTGCCGACCGCCCTGCATCTTACCCGCTGCACCTCCAGCAACCAGAATCGGCAAATTCTTGTGATCATGCAGGTTAGGATTACCCATACCACTGCCATACAGATACAGCGAATGATCGAGCAAAGTCCCGCCAGCTTCGGGGGTGGCCTGTAACTTCATCAAAAAATCCGCGAACAGTGAAACGTGAAAGCGATTGATCTTGGCGACTTTCGCGACTTTTTCTGCATCGTTGCCGTGATGCGTCAACGGATGATGCGGGTCGGAAACTCCGATTTCTGGATAAGTTCGATTGCTGGTTTCGCGGGCAAGTTGAAATGTAATGACGCGAGTGATATCGCCTTGCAACGCCAACAGTTGCAGATCGAACATCAACTTGGCGTGCTCAGCATAAGCGGCGGGAACACCGATTGGACGGTCGAGATCGGGGAGCGGATTTTCGGCGACACTCGCTTCAGCTTGTTGAATACGGCGTTCCACTTCGCGTATCGTCTGCAAGTATTCATCGACTCGATTTCGATCCTGCGCGCCGAGTTGTTTGCCCAGTCGTGTTATCTCCAAAGTTACTGAATCCAGCAAGCTCGCCCGTTTTTCGAGTGCTTCGCGGCGCTGAGCCATACTGCCGCCGTCGCCGAACAGATTCTCGAACACAATCCGCGGATGAGCCTCCGAAGGCAACGGAGTTGTGGGGGAAGACCATGACAAATTATTCTGATAGACACAGGCGTATCCGTTATCGCATTGGCCAACGGTGGACAGCAAGTCCATTGATAGCTCTAGCGAGGGCAGCTGCGTGTCCAAGCCAATCTGCTGGGCAGCGATTTGGTCAGCGGTCGTTCCCAAGTAATAGTCCGTACTCTCGGTCAACTTCGCACGCGCTGCACTTAAGAAAGCGGCGTTCGAAGTTGCGTGAGTCCCTGGATAAGCGTTTTGCAATTCCAAGTTGCTGATCGCGGTCACATGTGACTTAATCGGCGCCAGCGGCTCAAGAGTTGGCGACAGCTTGTCAAGGGTCGCACCTTCAGGAGTCCAACGCGTCACGTCGCAGCCCATGGGTATGTAGACAAACCCCAGCCGGCGCAGCTTTTCAGGACTGGCAGGTGTCGCTGCAATAGCTGTCATCGCAGGTATCATCGCATCGAGCAGCGGCAGTGAAAGAACTGTTCCCAGTCCTCGCAAAAACGTTCGCCGCGGTAGAGCTCGCTTCATCACGATCATTCTGAATTCCTCATCAAGAACGGTGTACTTTTCGTGATCCCAACAATCAACGACGAAAATCGATAGTGGGTCGCATCTTCCGGATGCGACTGCGCATTGCCGTGGGTCGCATCGGCTGGAGGCGACCAAGCACTGTCCACAATTTGCCGAATAGCCGGTGCATCTGCATGAGTCAGACTGCGTCCGATTGCAAACATCAACAACCTCTCACTCAGTGTACTCGCAAACAGCTCAGGGCGGTCAATCAGAGCTTTCGCGAGCTCATCAACTCCGGTGAATTCTCCTCCACCCAGCATTTCCCCACTTGCGTCAATGGGTTGGCCAAGGTCTGTATCGCGCCAGCGTCCCACGGCATCATAGTTTTCCAAGGAGAAACCGATTGGGTCCATCAAATTATGGCAACTCGCACAAGCTGCTTGCGCTCGATGCTCGGCCAACCGCTCTCGGATCGGCAGCGACGCTGAAACCGTGTTGTCCTTGAGCGCCGGGACATTCGGCGGGGGCGGTGCAGGCGGTGCCCCAATGATATTTTTTAGTATCCAATGACCACGAATCACTGGTGAAGTCCGGGTCGCATACGAAGTGACAGTTAAAATACTTCCGTGCCGCAGCAAACCGCCGCGATGACTCGCAGGATCCAACTCCACGCGACGGAACCTCGAACCATAGATGTGCGGAATCTCATAGTGCTTGGCCAATCGCTCGTTCAGAAAAGTATAATTAGCATCCAGCAAGTCCGTAATGCTACGATCTTCGCGAACAATGCTCTCGACGAACAACTCCGTTTCTTGCCGAAACGATTGTCTTAAATTGTCGTCAAAATCGGGGAACTGGCGGAGGTCGGGTGTGATCGAATCCAAGTTGCGGAGATACAACCACTGCGAGGCGAAGTTGTCGATCAAATTGCTCGATCTTGGATCCGCAAGCAGCCTTCTTGTTTGCTCTTCCAGCACGATCGGTTGATGTAAAGTTCCGTGTTCGGCAAGTTCAAGAAGTTCATCATCCGGCAAGCTGCTCCAGAGAAAGAACGAAAGCCGCGAAGCGAGCTCAATGTCGCTAATCCGATAATTGGTCTGGCGAGCAATCTCCGGTGGGTCACGCTCAATTCGCAGCAAGAAATTGGGGTTCACCAATATCGAACTTAATGCTGCTTCAATACCTGTCTCAAAGTCCCCAGTTTCGCGAGCAGCCGCATAGAATTTCATGGGCTGAATAAGGTCATCTGGTTGGATCGGCCGCCGATAGGCTCGTCGCATCAATTGCGACACGATTTGCTGCGCACATGCCGGTTCATCAGCCGCACTTTGTGGCAGGGCCACGAGAATACGTTGTCGACTAAGAGTGCTTTTCTCTGTTGAAACGGATTGTTCTGTGATAAATGGCCCAGCGATCGATATTTGATAGACGGCTGGCGACAGTCTTGGATGCCGGTGCATGTTAAAGTGAGCTGCGTAAGGCTCGCGTTTGGTTTCGAGGAGCGTCTTAGGCTTTTTAACAAAAGTCACACCGACCTTGTGCGGGCCGGCCGTAACTTGTATACGTTTGACTAAGTGCGAATCGACCAGACTATGGTTGCTATCCTTGGGAGGCTTTACTTCAAATTCTGCCTTCAGTTCGCGATCGAGCAAGATTTGCAATTCGTGACGCTCGCGCAGACCTTCAACTTCTTCGTTGCGATCCCGAGCGAGTCGAATTTGAATTTCATATTCGCCACTTTGTGGAAACGTGTATGAAATCAGCGCTCCTCCGCGGGTTCCTAGCGGCAAGCCTTCGAAATGTTCCTCTTGAGTCTGGTCGGCTGGTAGGCGAAAGGTGTCCCCGACGGGCGCGGGCAATGGGTTGCCGATCGCCAAACGGCTAATTTTTTGCGATGCAGTAATGTAGCGACTTAATAACGTGGGCGACAAATCAGTCACTGTCACATTATCGAACCCACCGCTCGACTCATCGGCCGGCAAGAGTTGATCGACATTTACATCAAGGGCCAAAAGGTCGCGGATAGCGTTTCTGTACTCGGTTCGATTCATGCGGCGCAACGATGCAGTGCGTCCGGGCTGCGGGTGCTCGAGTGCGTGCCGATCCAGCTCCTCCGTTATCTGCTTTACTGAATGCTCATAATCGGCTTCGCTGGGGCTTTCCGAATCTTGCGGTGGCATTTGCCTCGTCGCGAGTTTCCGAACGACACGCTCCCATAGTTCACTGTTCGCACTAATCTCATTCAGCTCCGCAGCCGGAAGTGCAAGGCCGCTTGATGGCTTCTCTGCTTGGTGACATTCCAGGCAGTAGTGATTTATGAAGGAAGCAAGTGTTTTGTCTTGTGCATTACTTTGGCCAACAACCAAAATCGAACAGCTCGTCCAACTGAACGCCCAGAGGAAACACCGCATAATAGAAAGATCTCTTTTCAGCATACTCGCTCGCCCTTTTCCATATAGCATAGCAGCTGCAGGTCGACAAAAGGGTAAGCTTCCAGCTGGCCATTTCCGCAAAAACGCGAAATGGAAGGTTTATGCCACTAGGAACAGCTTTTGCACTGAACCAGATTCAAACCGTTAAAAAAGGAAAATCCATGACAACATTAAAAAAACGTCTAGCCAGCGGCGGCGGTATTTGGTGGCTTATTATCGGCGCAGGTGCAATTTTAATAGTTCTGCTGGTCGCGAAACGCCTGTACGGATGAGCCCTGCCCCGGGGCCCCTTGCACCGAAGGCACGGCGACTGATTTGATGGCGACCGCATTCTTGTCGGGCTTTTTGGACACATGCGGCAGTTCAACTTGATCCTGCCCCGCAGCTTCCGCTTCAGCAATCAAAGGCGGCGGTTGAACGGCTGCACCAGGTCCGTTGAGAGTCTCTAGATCCAACTCATTCTCAGCCCCCGGCCCAGCTTGCACCAAGGCTTCCCATGGCGGATTCACAATCCCGCTTTGTGCCGGAAGGTCTTTTTCAAACGGCAGAGAGGGGCCCGAACAAGC
>JANNNN010000497.1:0-3840 GCA_031398555.1 Planctomycetia bacterium
TCTTGAAATGGCTTCTTGCGGACAAGTGTAAATTGTTTCAGTTGACGAAGCCTGATTTGCAGATGAATCATTTGCATAATCATAACGACCATCTGCAATAGATGAATCTAACAAGAAGTTCGTAACAGCCCAATCCATAAAAAGTGTATCGGCTGTAATCGGCTGATTGGTTAGCGGGTCTGTTGCACCGATTTCAAGCAAGACATCTTCAACACTTTCAAATCCATTGGCATCATCTTTGACGAGTAATTGGGTGGCTTCTTCACCAAAACGATTCAAAAAGTCCTCTGCAATCTCTTGGACCGTCGACGGCTTTCGACCATAGAGCTTTTGCTCTAGCCCGGCTCTCTTCAATGCGGTAGCGACGACTGGAGTTAGCCGAGTGGTCAATGGAACCAGGAGGTTAACCATACCTGCCATTCCCTCCTCTGCGTTTGAATACTCGCGCCTTGAGTTTCTTACCCGGCTTTTTCTTTGTGGCTGCCCCGACGGAGCCTTGGCTTCGATGTCCGGTTCCTCGGCCAGAACTGGCATCTGAACGGACCGAGCAGATGAAGGTGCCTCGTTCAGCTCCTCCGACTCCGTAAGTTCAACCAAAGATGCTTTCGGGGCTGGAGTCTCAACCGCGTCGACAGTCGGCGGTACATCTCCCTTGATGAAGGCCATCTTATCGTCTGACATTTCCAATGCTGCGCCCAGTGACCGTCGCTTCGTATTCATCCTTGTTAAGCTCCTATTTGTTAGCAGTTATGGGTTTTGGGATTATTAGCGAATCAGTTAACTCGTGAAAGAGTGCGGAGATGTCGCTGGATGCTTGTGCAGCCTTTCCGCCTTGTATTACAAGGGCAGAGTACCACGGTATTGGGGGAGGCTGGCTAGTAGGCAAAACGGGCACTGCGCCGCCTTCTGCGCCACTCAAAAGAAAAAAGCCTGATTTCTCAGGCTTTCATGGACAGTTAGCGGATGGGGAGGGATTTGAACCCACGGTACGATCGCTCGTACGCCGGTTTTCAAAACCGGTGCCTTAAACCACTCGGCCACCCATCCGGCGCGTGATGTCCGCCACATTTTAACGTTTTCAGACAATGTGCACAGCCACCTTCGAATTTCATGGCGAAATGCAACACCGCCTAAGCACTTCGGGCAAGCTTTAGAACCAAAAAGCTCAGGACAAATGGTCCCAAGCTACGAAAACTACTTTGGCTTAACGGCTTGGCCGCGTTCGGCTAGCGTTCGGAAATAAGCTTCGATTTGTTGGCGATAGGCAGGAGATACAGATTCGCGTTTGCTCTCTAGCATGTCCTCAGAGGCTCGCTGGCGAAGTTTGCCCCAGTCGGCACCGATGCGATTGATGTCGAGGACTTTCACGGCAACTGGCCCTTGGGGGTCGACGCTGGCGGATGTGGATTCGGTGGCCATGGCTTTGTCAGTGTTAGGCAGTGGCGAAGGCTGACGGTTGCGACTCAGTTGCGACGAAATCTGTTCAGCCGCCGCGGCTAACGTACTCGGTGTTTGCTTACCAGCAGACGCAGGAGTGGGTTGGCCGGGCGCATCGTTGTCCTTTTGACCGAGATTCAATTTTCGATCGACCTCGTCCAGCAACTGCGCGAGCTGCTTCGAGTCCAGCAGCGAAGAATCGGACTCGGATTCTGATGTGGCTTGACTCTTGCTCGACATCGCCGCTTGCGCTTTGGATTCGGCAAGCATGGCGCGAAGGTCTTCGGCACGGCTGCGAATGGCAACGTGAGCAGCTTGCATGTCGCTCAATGCGGCTTGCGTGTTCTCAGTGTTGGCTTGGCCAGTGGAGGCCTCGGGGCGTTGGGCGTTTTGAATCGCGCTCGTTAACGATTGCTCGGCGCTTGTGACTTCGTTCGCATTCAATTCGTCAATCGCAGCAGACTGTACAGCAAGCTGTTGGCTAGCGGGTTGACTCTTGAGCCGCTGTTCATGACGCGAGGCGCGGGATAAATCGTCAGCTGAATCTTGCACAGATTGGTGAACCGCTTTTTCTTCCTGCGAGCTGCTCTGCAGTTGTGCGATATTGGCCTCTGGATTTAGCGCATTGCTTTTCTGCCAAGGTCCGAGTTGCTTGGCCAATTGATCGCTACGTTCGGCGGCGGTGCGAGCCAATTCGGAGGCAAGTTGAGTACTTGGATTGATGGCCTTTAACTCTGTTTGCTGCTTGCTGGTGACTGCGTCACGCGCTTTGGTGGCTTGCTCGACACGCTGTATCATTTGCTGCTTGCTCTGCTCGGCCGCTTTCATTTGCGATTGACCGTATCCGAGGTTGCGCTGCGCGTCGGTGAGTTGTTGCTTGAGGCTCTGGTTATCGGGATGCTTGTCGACTTCTTTTTGCATATTCGTCAGATGCTGCTTAAGTGATTTTTCCCGCTGCTCCGTCTGTTTGTATTCATTTTCGGCTTGGCGCAATAGTTGTTGTTGCTGACGTTCAGACTGCTGCATATTGCGAACATCTTGCTGTGCAATGCGTCGCTGGCGGTCTTGCATTTCGCGGCGGCGATTGGCGAGGTCGGCATCGTTTTGATGAATCGCATGATCACTTGTTTTACTGAGTTCTTGCGAGGTAGCAGTAAGCGAATCGCTGGCCGTCTTAAGTGACTCTGCGAGCGATTGAGCGGCGGAACGAATTTCTGCAAATGTTCGCTCCGAGTTGACTTTTTCCGCTGCAGTGAGCGCGGAACGCAGTTGGTTTTCGACAATTTCAATCTGTTTCTGCGAAGCTTCCTCTTTTCCAGCGCCGGTTGTCCACTTGGCTTCTGACACTAGCAGACTCAAGAGTTGATTGGTGTTCTCACGAGTCGTTTGAAGGTCTTGCAAGAGTACCTTTTTCTGAGCTTGCACTCGAGGATCGGAGGCCTCAAGGGTGGGTTGCATTCTTTGCTGCTGATTGGCGGCACGATCGAGCCGGTTTAAAGCTTGTTCGGCTAACTCTTGCGATATGCGTGACATTTCTTGTTGCATTGGTGGACTCTGGGCGAGCTTCTGTTCCAATTGCCGAAGAACGTCCTCGGGTTTCGCAGCGGCCAAACGGGCCAACTGCGAGGCTTCGTTGTAGCGTTGCTGGGCCTCAGCACTGTTACCCAGTTCGTTGGCTAATTCCATGAGGGGATTAGTGGCATTAGGTTGTTCCTTCGCGACATTAGAATCCACCGTTTTTTGCTCAGCAGCGTCGAAATGCTGTGCTAGTTTATCAAGTTTGTCAGCAGCCCTCGCCTGTTGATCGGCGGCCGCATCAAGCGACTTGGCGCTTTCAGGAGATTCTGCATGCTCCATCGCTGACTGCATGGATGTATCGATCTGTTCTTTGGCCGCATCGACAACTGACAAGGCTGCATCGGCTTCGCGTGCGTTCAGGAGTTGTTGCTGTTCAAGCAAATCTTGTGAATCAGCGTGGTCGACCAAGGCGTCACGCAATTCGGCGATCGGCTGTTGGGCTTGCTTCTGTTCCGATTGCAGTTGAGCCAACTGAATTGACTCGTCGGGGACTTCGTTTCGTTCGACAGCTTTTGCCAAAGCTTCCGTTTGCTGTTGCAATTCTCGCGTTGCGTCAGCCGCTTTTTGTGCAAGCTCACCCAACGATGGGGCTTGCTCAGCAATCTTCGCTCGCGCCTGTTGCACTACAGGAGCGAGCTTTTCATTAGCGGCCGCAAGTTGTTCGCTCAGTTGATTTAACTCGGGAGCGGCGGAGACGGGCGGATTGTTTTCCCAACGACGACCATTAATCTTCTGTCCGGCTTTGCTGGTCGCTTCGTGCCAACGCAATCGTTCAATGGGATCGACCAACTCGTTCGGCACTTTTGCTTGCCGCATCAGCTTCAC
>JANNNN010000954.1:0-4124 GCA_031398555.1 Planctomycetia bacterium
CGCCAAGATCCGGCCAGTCCCTATTCGGCGGTGATACCGCTGTTCGTTACCGCTATTCTCAGTGGCAAACCACCGATCATTTACGGTGACGGCGGACAGTCTCGCGATTTCACATTCGTTGAAAATGTCGTTCACGGCAACCTACTCGCCGGCAACGCGCCGCAAGCTGCGGGACAAATCATCAACATGGCAGATGGAAGACATACCACGCTGCTACGACTTCTTGAACTGCTTAGCCAGATGTTGAACATTAAGATCCATCCCGATTTTCAACCTGCTCGCATTGGCGATGTCCGCGAGAGCTTAGCGGATATTTCACTGGCCCGTGAGTTGCTGAAATACGAACCCGCCGTAACTCTTGAAGATGGCCTTAGCAGAACCATAGATTACTATCGCGAGCAAGCCACCCAAAAACTCGCCAGTCGAACATAGCGTAGCCTTAGCTGGTTTCGTAAGAAATCGGATGCTGAGCGGTTACTCAAGCATTCGTCCGGTTTCTCACGAAACCAGTTACAAATCAAAAACAGCGAAAATACTCTTACTCGCTGTCGTCGTCATCACTATCACCGTCAAGGCCCGGCGGAAAATAACATTCCGTCGGCGCACCGGGATTGATGAGCAATCCACAGTCTTCGGGCAAACCATCCAGCAGTGTATTGCCATCGAGCATCACCGCCGGATAGTTCTCTGCATCCGGCAATTCCTCTCCGACGTCATGTAAAAATTCTGAAGCGAATTTTTCTTGAGTGAATGCAACCACGGCAGTATCTTCTTCAACTTCAACTAGAACGACGTTGAAACTACCGTCATCGTTCTCGCTAACGGCGCCACTCTCGGGGTCAAACTGTTGCAAAACCATAAAGTCGTGCAAGCGTATGATTCGATGCGCCTCCTCAAGATCATCTTGATCGTGGGCCATGACGAGCGCTTCGCCTATCACATCATCTGCCGGATCGTCATTATCCATCACTTCGCTTTCGATTCATTCTAGGGGGAGATGCCAGGACGGTCTGACCACAGACCTGTCAAGAGTCGTTTTTTACCTGCTTGCGGCCTGTTTACCAGTAGACCAAAAAGCGATCAAATAAACGCCGCGAAGGACTAGCGACTTGGTCAAGAAAGCCAATTACTTGGCGGGCTTGCGAACAATCATCAAAACATAGGAAAGCGAATCTTCTTCATCGTCCGAGACTGCCGTGCCGAACTGCTGAATTTGACGCGAAGAACTTGCAAGATACTCGGCCGGACGCTTACCCGAAAATTGACTCACACCCTCCAAGCCGCTGTTGCCGACATTTCCAGTGCCAGCACTCTCCAGCACAATCGGCGTCGCAATAGCTTGTTGACCATTCACGCCAATCAACTTCTCAAACAACTCTTTACCCGGCAAATCAAAGGCCATATCCATAAACACATGCGGGAAGGTGTTTGCATCGCCGAATATTAGCTTGAGCGCCTTGTCCATCCTACGGCCATTGGCCATCACCATGACCAATGCCAACTGTTCATCACCTGATTTTGGCAGCCCACGGCTAATAGAGCGAGTATCGTTTAGTACGCCAATCACTTCATCTGACACATTAACGGGATTGGTCCACGCAATACCCGCGTCATTAAGTACCTTGGCAAACTCGTTGTCATTCCAAGCTTTCAGAGTAGGCTCAATTTCCAAGATCGTCAAAAGCGGAAAAGATTGCGGATTAACGGGTTTTCGCATGCCAGAACCGCTCCAAACATGGGACTCGTTTAAGTTTTCTGGTTCAGCGGTAGCAATGCTTTCGATAACGGGCTCTTCCGGAATTACTGCCAATCCTTCGCCCGGGGCAGCAAACCACTTCGGCACATAAGCAGCGAACAAAAGCGACGCGGCCAAAGCTGTAACGACACTAGCCGTTCGCCACCAACTCCCTCGCGGCTCGTTAGTAGCAAACTTCCCTACCGGAGCAACCAGTAGCGAACCAAGTGAATCATGCACCGAGGTTTGCCCGGCGGCAGCCAAAACGCGATCTGCAAAATCCGGCCCCAGGGTTCGCTTCGGAATGCTTCGAAGATCGCTTCCAATCTGCCGAAATTGCTCCAGCTTGGTTGCCAACGTCCCGTCGACAGACATTGCCCATTCAAACTCGCGCAGCTCTTCCGCCGTCAACTCCCCGTCAAGGAAGCCGCTAAGCAATTCGTCGATATGCTCATTCGCGGACATAAAATATTCGGTAACCCCAAACGCTCAGCTTTTATTGAAACCAATTTCTGGCATGACTTTCCGATGGTATCCAATTGGCTTTAGTTCCCGATAGGCCTAAAGGAATCTGAATTTTCGAGTTTTTGAGCATTTCATGAGGACACGGCACCTATGCGAGGGGGGTTAACTGGCGTCGTCCAGCGCTTCATTTTGAGAAACTGAGGAACGTCGTGACTCTATGAATCCGTTTAAAATTAAAAGTGCCGCAAGTCGATCAAGCTGTTTCTTCTTCTTTTCCGGCGAAAGAGGGGTGTCGCGAAGCATGTGGCGCGCTTCGGCAGTCGTAAAGCGCTCGTCGTATAAAGCGAAGGGTAAGTCGCTGACCGACTCCAACCACTCCGCAAATCGCCTAACTTCCACCGACTTCTGACTCTCTTTTCCGTCACAATGGATCGGCAAGCCCAAAACCCAGCCGACAAGTCCTTCACGCTTTGCAAAGTCCAAAAAAAACGCGGTGTCCAGCCGATCGTTGCGGCGGACGTAGGTGTCGAACGGCGTTGCCCATCGTTGACTGGGATCACAGGTCGCCAGCCCGACGCGCACCGTCCCATAGTCGATTCCGGCCAGCCTGCCACTAGTAGGAATCGAACTAGCACCCTCTTCGACAACGTTGTCGCCCATCGTCATGCTTCGCACTCATTAAGCTTTGGTGTTGGTCATTACACCATCTTACATTAAATACGTTTCGGAGTTGCAGTGGGGCAGCATGCGAAAATTGAGGCAACCGATCATCAACCTGTTACCATCAACCTGTTACAATTTGCACACGCATGATTGAACGAAGTGAAAGCAATATTCTTGCAAGTGCCGCGCGGTGAGAGGTACTGTCGTTCTGACTAAAACTCATGACCCTTTAAGAGTTGTACCCAATGCCCGCTAATGGCCCCCAAACTGCATCGACTGTACTAACGACTCGGCTTCCGCCTGGTCCGCCCGGTTCATGGCGGCCGACGCTGCAATTAATTCGCAACCCTCGAGCCGCCTTAGAGGGCTGGGCCAAAACGTACGGCGATCCATTTCTGCTCTGCGCGCTCAATGGTCCGGTGGTGGTGACCGGCCGAGAAGATCTGATCCGCACGATTCAAGGTCAAGATCCTAGCATTTATGCGCCGTTTGCGACGGCGACCATCGAGCCGATCATTGGCAGCGGATCGATGTTGATCTTGGAAGGTGATTCGCATCGCCGCGAGCGTCGACTGATGATGCCGATGTTTCACGGCGACCGCATGAAGGCTTATGGCGAGAGCATGCAGCGATCGGCCATAGATCAATGCGAAGCACACCGGGCCCGCGGGCAGGTGGTCACATTGGATTTGATGACGGATATTTCGCTCGAGATCATTGTCCGCACGATTTTTGGTAGTGGTGATCCTGAACTGACGAAAAGGCTGATTGCGGCAGGTCGCTCCTTGGTCGCCAATAGTCATCCTTTACTTTTCTTCTCGCGGAAAACGCACATTCCGCTGTTCGGTTTCAGTCCTTGGGATCGCTACACCAAAGCCAAGCGTCAGTTATTCCGATTGCTCGATGACGTCATCGCTGAGCGGGAACACCAAGGCAACCTGGGCAGCGATATTCTCTCGTTGCTATGCAATGCGACTTATGAAGATGGTGAAAAGATCACTCGCGATCATATTTACGCTGAACTTCTCACGTTTTTGTTTGCAGGCCATGAGACCACCGCACTGTCTCTGACCTGGGCGATCTACCATCTGCAAACGCACCCACAGGTATTGACTCGATTGCGGGATGAACTCGAATCGCTGCCTGGCGATTCGCCGAGCAGCCTCAGTAGTGCACCTTACTTGAAAGCAACAGTGCAAGAGACGCTGCGTATTCACCCGATCGTAACGGAGACGTTGCGCAAGTTGAAGGGCTTGGGCGT
>JANNNN010000621.1:0-6606 GCA_031398555.1 Planctomycetia bacterium
ATTGTACGCCAGACATGGCGTTGGCATCGATCGCCGAGCGATGGTACATCCACATCTCGCCCGCTCCAAGCGACCGTCTGCTGGTAAAATGCTTGCGAGCTACCAAGTAGTTGCTATCCGGCGACCACGTGGGACCGTTGAGCAGATGGAATGTCTCGTTGGTCACTTGCTTGGAGTTGCTACCGTCGCGACGCATTACCCAGAGGTTATCGCCGGCGCGTTCGCTTTTTCCCGTTCGATCGCTCGTAAATGCAATCCACTGCCCATCTGGACTGTAGCGCGGCTGCATATCCCAGACGACGCCGGTCGTTAATTTCGTGGGGCTGTTTCCGTCCTTACCATCGGCTCCTACGATGGGCATCGTGTAGATGTCACCCAGCAAATCAAAGACGATCTCTTTCCCATCAGGCGAAACGTCAAGATTGAGCCAAGTGCCTTCGGTAACGTCGATCGATTGCTGGTACGCTTCACCAGGCGGTGACGCGACATTCCACTTTTTCCCGTCGGCCTCTTTCTCGCTGGGACGGTCAGCGAGCAGAGGGGATGTTAGGCAAAATGAAAGAAAAATCAGTGAAAGCTTCGTGATCCAAGATCGCATGGAGAACTCGTATTTGAAAACAGCCCCAACGGGCGACGTGCTTGATAATAGTCAACACGACTATTGTAATCAGACCGTTCGGATGAATTTCAAAACTTAACGAAGCTTAGAAACCTCAGTCCGGATAGCTGGTTTCGTTAGAAACCGTGCTAACCAACGTGATCGCATCCGGCGTCTGACGAAACCAGCTACAAAACAAATCATTGCGGCATACTGGCAAGCAGACCTTTGTTGTAGCCGATCGATTCGGCGAGTCCTGGCACGGGGTCCTTACCGTCTTTTTCGTATTCAAAACCAACTAAGCCTTGGAATCTGATTTTTAAAAGGGCTGCAAGAATTGCTTTTGAATCGAGGATTCCGCGACCGGCTTCAATTGGCGTATTCTTGTCACCCAAGGCGGAGATGTCTTTCATGTGGACATCGTACAGTCGCTCTTGGCATCGGATGAGCGATTCGGCTGGGTCAACACCTGCACGCGCCGTATGCCCAACATCGATACAAAGTCCAATGCGTTTGTCATACTTCTCCACCGCCCGCATCACGTCGTAAGGGGACGGGAAGAACCCTTTGTCTTCTGGACCGTGATTGTGGATCGCGAGCTTGATATCGAACTCTTTGACCATCTTGTCGAGGATCGGAATCGCATCGTGGCTGGGCGCGCACACGATCGTTGAGACTCCGATATCCCGAGCGAACTCGAAAGCCGTTCGGATTTCCTCTTCCCCTTTTCGCATCGACACATTGCCAACGCTCAGCGGAGTGATACCAGCATCTCGAAACATCTTCGCTCGCTGCTTACGTTCTTCGGGCGTGTGCGACAGGTCGATATGGTTCTTGACGTTCTTGATGGAAACGTATTTTAGCCCAACACGATTCACCGCTTTGATCGTGTCCTCGATGGGCAGTTCACGCAAAGTATAAGTTGCAACTCCGACTTTCAGTCCTTTCCAGGGATCGTTATCCTCTGCAAGAACATTCATTGGCGATGCAGAGGATACCTGCGGAAGTACAGGAAGCAGTGATGCAAAGGCACCATATTTGAGTAATTGGCGACGTGGCAAATGATTCATAAAAACGCTCCTAAGCGATGGTGAGAGGGTCGCTGCCGAAAAGCTGATTTTAACTCGAAACCGCCGCCGATGCGCGTCCGAATTTCACTGCCCTGACAAAGTTCGCTTCCGTAGTTATCGTGGCAGGGCTATCTCGTCGATGGTCGAAGAAGAAAACAATGTCAGAAAGATTGTTGACAGGAAAATTGACTTGCTAATATTTCTGTCAAAAATTCTCCTGTCAAACTGATGCGCGGCAGGGGGGGAATACTCACAGCTGCAACGCAGGATCTGTTCCGAGGGTACCTTCGATGCGTTGCAAATAGGCGTCCGTGTTGAAGTAAGCCAAACGGTCAGTGGCTTGCTGGATGCGCTGTTGCAGGTCCATGCGTTTAACGACATCGGCGTGAGTCGTTTTGGAACAATAACGTGTCAAATACTTCAAATGACGCTGCCAAAGTTGAATGTCAGCGTTGCGTTTAGCCTTGAGCCGCTCGCGATACCATTCGCTGGTCAACATCGATTCGCAGGTAAACAGCGACCGAACTTCGGGATCGCGAATCGACTTGCCGTTCCAGTTTCCGTGCGCCATGACGGATAAGACAGCTTGCAGTGGGGGGCAAGCGAATTGGTAGCTGTCATCGGCAAAATACTGCATCGCCACTCGCTGCTGGGCTTCCACGATGTAATCGATGCCATCGGCAAAAGATCCCGGATCTTGGGTCTCGGGACACAGAATACGCTCGTCGAAAACCTTGTCGGGGTTATCGAACATGCGGCCAAAGAATCGTCGAATAAATCGCGAAGTGATGCGAAATCCGAGTCGACTAGCCAGAATCGTACGACCTTCATAGATGTAATCTTCCAGTTGCTGGAGCATTCCGCCAGCAATCAAGAATTGCGGTTCGCGTTCTTCAGGTGTCAGTCGACACCATAGTTCAGGCACTAGCAAACTGACGTCGTGGCCGACTTCGACATAGTTTCCGATGAAGCCAGCTGCAGTCGAGTAGCCACCGAGTCGCGTGAGAATCATGCTAACTAGCGCGGCATTCAAATCATGAACGGGCGCCACGGCATTAAAGGGACTCTTTGTTAGAGCTCCCTCACTACCAGCACCCGTAGTCGAGGGACTCTTGCCCGTAAGGGAGCAAACATAGTCCATGAACAGTTCGGGCAATTCCTGAAAATGAATCGGGTTGTAGACCGCGAGCGACCGAATGCCTGCGGCTTTATCAGGCGGATTGTTGCGGCGACCGGAGAGGACTGCGGACACGGGCTGATAGATCGGTCCATCGGTTGCCAAGCGACGGAACAATTTCAAGCCGCGCATCGCGATATAACGCTCTTCCGGCTCCACCAAATCTTGGCGATCTTGTAGGTAGCGAGGGTTCTTCGAAGGCTCGCCATCAACCAAACGCGGATGCGCGGAACTGACAACATACGACGACTCACTAGCGAGTGACTCTTTCAACATGGTCTGCATCGGCTCAGTGAACTGATCAAAATGCATTACGTCCTTGATGATTGCTTCGGTGTGCACGCGATCAAGCGGCTCGAAGTTGCAGAAGAAATTATCCGGTGCGGCCATGTCCATCTCAGTTTGCTTGTCCAAGCCGCGATGGACGGCGTCATCGGGACGTTGGAACAAACGGTATTCGCAATTTGCAACGAATTTGTAGCTTCGATCGGAGCTGACTTGTTCGTCTAAGTACTTGCCCGGGACAACCACCGAGGCGGTGATATCATCTTCTAACTGAATTTTGAACGCGGCTGCGAAGTCTTGACGCAATTTATATGTCTGCCAACGACGTTCGCTGTCGAGCCCAACTCGCAAGTACATACCAACCAGCTTGCGGTTGTGGTATTTCAACTCATGACCTGGTTCACCATTGACGATGTCGACGCTGAAGTGCTCTCGCCAGTTGCCTTGCCATTCAGGTTTGGAGAATCGCTTGATGATAAAGGCCATGGCATAGATCGAACCTGGTATTGATCGTAACCAAGTGTTGTAGTCATCGGTGTATTCTCGCGACGATGTCAGCAGCTTGATCACGCTGCCAAGCGTACGGTTCGGGTCCAGCACTGAACGGCTGGTACGCTCACTGTAATTTGGTTTCTCAGTCGATTCAGGCTTCCATCGCTTCGAATAATCTTTGGTGAAAAGTTCATCGAGTTTTTCGAAGTCGGTCTTTAGGTCGCTGACAAAGATCGGACCGCTGAGCATATAGTCTCGCAAAGACTTGCTGATCTCGCTCTTGCCTCCGCCGCTTACCGTACACGGCTTGTGACAAACGATCCCTTCGCCACTAGTTCCGATCAACCGCCACGAAGGGGCTGACGGGTGTTTTTCCATGTGAATCTTGTAGCCGCTTGGAGCCATGTAGACTTTGCCGGGTTCAAGTGATATTCCGAATTCACCCGCGTTGCTCTGCCACCTAATGGATTGGTCATACAGGCTCGCGCGAGCGTTCTCAGGTATGTAAATCAATCGCGCGCAGTATTTGTCGATGCCGTAACCTTCGGGCTTAACTTCTACGAACTCCGCGTAGTCCTTGGCAACGTCCGCGAAAGTGCGACCATTGTAGCGCTGACTATTTACTTGGAATTCATCGCCGAGACTGTAGCTCGGGAAAGCCATCGTGCCGCCAGCGTGTTCCTCTTCAACGTTGCCCATCAGGTTCGCGGCGTAGCTGATTTGAGTCTTGACTTCCTTCTTGCAGTAGCCGAAATAATTATCGGCGATCAAGGTGACAATTACGCCTGCCGCAGTTCGACAAGTTACTTTGAAAGCGTTGCCATCGTTGTACTTTTCACTGCGATCACGGTAGCACATCGAATCGCGACGTTGACGCTCCGTTGCTTCGTCCCAGTGTGGCAAACCGAGTTCGAATTTGGTCGCTTGAGTTAAATGCGGCGCCAAGATCACGCAGCCGGTATGCCCGGACCAGTGCAATACATCCAGCCCCGCATCGTTTTCAGGTAAGAGCGGATCGCCAGCGTTACCGAAAATGGATTCGACAAAGTCCAGATTGCTGACCAAGCCGCCAGGCGCGAAAAAGCGAACCTCCATTGTTTTGTGTCGGCAGTAACCGGGCACAGCGGGGCAAACGAGTGGTCGGATTAGCAGTGAAACAAACGTACGCGCCGGTTGGTCGCTGTCGCTCGAATAAGGGAGCGCCAACGAATCCTCTGGCGGCTTGAAGGACAACTGCAACAATCCTGCGAAGACACCTTTGGGAACTACGCGTTTGTCGTCCGGAATCGGTAGGCCACCTTCGCAAACGTGGAAAGTACCCTGCGTTGTCCGGCGATCGGCTCGCGGATTGTGAACAACTCCGTTGTGTGTGCGAAAACTTGCCAGCAAGTCGTTTTCAAATCGATCACCCGCGGCCGGCAGGCTTAAGATTCGAGCCATGCCGTGCCGGTCTAAACAGAGTGTTGGGTGCGGCAAGTGCAGTGGCTCGCCTAACGGGGAGTCTCCCAAGAGGCCGTGCAAGAAACTCTCGATGCGTTGATCCACCGCCGGGCGATGTTCAGACAGCAAACGGTTTTTTTCCTGAAGATTCGAAAGCAGCGCGCCTTGCCACATCGCCTTGTGACCGGCCGGACCTGCGGTCGCGGGGACTTGCAATCCACTGACCGCCAATTGCATCTGCAGGTAATCGATGAGATTCTGCTTGTCCTCAGCAAAGTCACCATCTCGCCAACCCAAGGCCGCTTGCGGATCTTCGACAAGCCAATCGTCGCCCAATTGCTTCCACGAAATAGCCATTCTGTGCTCCCATCGCCATCTAATTTCTACAAACTTTAGAAGCAGTATAGTGGGTTTCTGCGTGGCTTCGGCGCCCCTATTGTTCTTTCCAAGGACTAGAATGGTCTCATGTGAGATGCTTGACTTGCGTAACGGAACATTTCCGTTCATAGTTAGCCAGCTTTGTCGGTTTATTGTCCCCAGTCCTAAGAAAATTTTTGGAATAGGTCATGCGAAGACTGTTTTACACATTTGCATTAATGGTCACTCTGACCATTAGCGCCACACCGGCGATCGCTCAAGATGCGAAGCCAGCAAAGAGCGAGTTCCGTACGTTGCCAGGCTTTGAAGTTGAGCTGATCCACAAAGTTGAAAAAGACACTGAAGGATCTTGGGTCGCGATGTGCGTCGATCCCAAAGGGCGTCTAATCACCAGCGATCAATATGGCAAACTTTATCGTGTAACGCTCGGAGCCGGAAACGACAAGGCCAAGATCGAACAACTGGCAGTCGACATTGGTATGGCGCAGGGTCTACTCTGCGCTTATGACTCGCTGTACATCAATATCAACGGCAAAGGTCCGACAGGGCCTGGCGTCTATCGACTGCGCGACACGGATAACGACGATCAATATGACAAAGTCGAACACATCATTCCGCTGAAAGACGGCGCTGGCGAACATGGACCTCACGCATTGATTCTCGGGCCAGATAAGAAAATCTATTTCTGCTGCGGTAACCAAACTGACTTTCCCGCAAAATCAATTACCGGTGCGGTTCCTCGTCATTGGGGCGAAGACCATTTGCTCGGTCGTATGCCTGACGGACGCGGATTTATGAAAGATCGCATGGCGCCAGGCGGCTGGATTTGTCGCATGGATGAAAACGGCGAAAACGTCGAATTGATGGTGACTGGTTTTCGCAACGAATACGACATCGCTTTCAATACAGATGATGAACTGTTCACTTACGACGCAGATATGGAATGGGATATTGGTACACCATGGTATCGCCCGACTCGAATCAATCATTGCATCAGCGGGGCTGAATTCGGCTGGCGCAATGGGACCGGTAAATGGCCTGACTACTACGGTGATAGTTTTGGATCGGTCGTCAATATCGGTCCTGGTTCGCCGACGGGTATTGCGTTTGGAACCCATGCTAAATTTCCGGCCAAGTATCAGAACTCGTTGTTCATCTGCGACTGG
>JANNNN010000640.1:0-5882 GCA_031398555.1 Planctomycetia bacterium
CCTTTTTCGCGCGTGATGCGAGCCGCGAAGACATATGCGTCAACAGATTCCGAATTGAACTGGACGGATCCATCAGCCATTAGGAACTGAGCTCCACCTGGATGGAATCCGTGGAACCCTTGCCCACGGAAGTTCGTGCAGTTGATGGCGCAACCGCCTTCAGCAATAGGGAAACCGGTTGCACCGCGAACTGCGCCAGCCAACCAATTCTCTCCCATCAATGGATCTCCCCAACCGCCACCATTCGTTGCGCCCAATATCGCGGGCACCGTGATTTGCTTTGTACCGGAATAGATCTTGTCTCCGCCAGTGCGTTCACCGAGCAAAAAAGTATTGGAAGTCCCATCGGTTATATTGGCAATCCGGTTGCTAACTGTTGCCTGAAATGTGGCTGCAAGTAATGCTCCATTTCTCTGTCCGCCTTGATTGTTACTGTAAGCGATGTTTCCAAAGGTGGCGCGGACGCCAGTTGTCACCGCATAATCACTCGGAGCCGCTGTCCATGTGGTTGCCGGCATGCCCGGCAAGAGCGCTCCTGCGGGAATTGCACAAGTGTAAATCCGCGACGTTCCATCACCCGGAGAAGATGGGCATATGAACCCAGGCACTACGGTTGAAATCACGGCGACATTTGCCGCTCCAATAGCTCCCCCATAAGTTGTTGACGGTGTAAATCGATAATCGTACTTAGCGTAGAGATTTCCTTGTTCGATAAACGGTAACAGGCCTAGAACTCCAGATTGAACGTTGTAGGGAGGAGCGGGCTGCCAAACGTAATAGGCCGCTGGAAAAGACTTGAAAGTCGATTCGTAGTTGTGGAATGCCAAACCAAGCTGCTTAAGATTGTTCGAGCATTGCATTCGTCGCGCAGCTTCTCTCGCTGCTTGAACGGCCGGCAATAATAGACCAACCAAAATTCCGATGATGGCGATCACCACCAATAACTCAACCAGCGTGAAAGCTGAACGCTTGCTAGTTCTCATAGAACGAATCTCCAATGGAAAGGATAGAAAAGTAGATCGTCTTTGACTCAGGGTAGGCTCGGGATCCGAAGGTCTGTACTTCGCGAAAGCTTTAACGATAAGTCGATCTTCCTCGCGAAGAAGAGTTTTATCGAAAAGCCATTTGCAGAGTTGGCTAGAAGAAGCAATTACTGCTGCGAAAAGCAAGTATGACACATTCACGACAACCAAGCATCAACTGCGAGATTAATTTTTCGCACAGTATTGGCGATCCGTCGCCCGGTGTAACATCAGCTCCGAAGCTGCCATTTCGTGCGTGTGTAAGCGATGTGAAATCCGTTGCGCTGCGCGTTGCGTTGTGATGGACTGCCCGGAAGTGCACACATCATGGCGATGTCACATCCTTGCTCGACCGCAAACTGCAACCGCTGAGTCAACAGTGCGGATTGTGCTCCCTGATTTCGGTACTCTGGAATTGTGCTAGCCCCTGCAAGCAGTGCAATGCCTCCAGCGATCGCAACAACTCCGGTCGCAATGGGCTGACCATCGAGCTGCGCGAACATGGCTGTCACGCCCTGCGTGTCAACATAGTTCCTCGCTAGGCCGAGTATGAATTGCATCACATCGGGATGCTCTGACCAGCCACTAGCGGAGGTTTGAGCCCATGACTCGCCATCGGCAGACGTCGCAGCGAATACTTCAAGTTCTGGATTGCGACTCGATGGGATCGGCACATTCGGACCAATGTGACGACACATTACGTTGGTGAACTCGATCGGGTGGTAATGGCGACTGTTCAGTAAAGCGAGCAACGTCGGCGATAGCAGCGGTGCGACTTCGTGAACAACTGCCGCGCCACGTTCGATGAAAAAGGACTCGAGCGATTCAAGGTCCGCTTCAGTCGGTTCACCATGGATACCCAATCCAAAAGTTTGTGTACAAGGCGAATCGGGTCCATCGAACATGGCATAAGTACCCGCTACTTCAATCCATTCGGCGTTGCTGTCAGGCGCAGTTCGCTGACGGGCTTCGACAAACCTCGCGTTGCCAGTCGCCTCAGTCCGTTCAAGTCTTGCGGCTAGAGCTGCATCGACAATTAGCGGTTCGTTGGCATGGGTGGAAGCAGTTGTCATGAGTTGGTACTTTTCGTCGCGGCCGCTGCCAGCGTCCGCATCCGGGTTGCAGGAATTAAAGCCGACGCTGGCAGCGTCGGCCACGGATGGGCACGGTTAATCCAGTAAGAATAGCGGTAGGTGACTAGAAAACAGCCTCCATATGGAACAAAATGGAGAAAATCAAAAGCTGCTTGCTCCCACCTACCCCAAAGCCTGCTATGAACGGTTATTCCGTCAATCGTCTGTTGAGGCCCATTAGGCACTACATTCTTACGCTCACATACTACGCGCTGACCTTTTTCGCTCTTCTAGCCAACGCTGTGAAGCATTTTGGACGAGGAAATGTAGCTGGTTTCGTTAGAAACCGGTGCTTGTCAGCGACCACTTCTTTGTCACCGGTTTCTAACGAAAACAGCTACCTAAAGAAATTCGTTGGATTGTGCTCCTGGACGCTGTTTGAAAATGCTTCACAGCGATGCCCTCTAGCCCTTCTCGCATCGGCCCTCGCTGTGGCGAATGCAATGGGAGATGACCAAACGAATACGATTGACTTCAACCGCGACGTCCGCCCAATCTTATCGGACCATTGCTTCGCCTGCCACGGTCCCGATGCGAAACACCGTGAAGCCGACCTGCGAGTCGACACCGATGCGGGCCTGTTTGGTGTAGACGGCAATTCTGGACCGGTGGTTCGCGGCAATCTGGACGAAAGCGAACTTTGGCGACGGATTAGCAGCTCCGCGAAAGCAGATGAGCAGATGCCACCGGCCGAGTTTTCAAAACCGCTCAATGATGAACAGCGCAAACTGCTTGGCCAGTGGATTGAGCAAGGCGCTCCGTGGCAGGGACACTGGGCCTTTCAACCGGTCCGCAAAGTTGCATTGCCCGGTGCACCAGACTCCAAGAACACTCCGAGTCTTAAGTATTTCGCGGTCAATGAAATCGATGCCTTTGCCGCCAATGTTTATCAGTCGCAAGGAGTTGAGCCAGCTTTGTCCGCCGATCGGCGAACGCTGGCACGTCGTCTAAGTTTCGACTTGTTAGGACTGCCTCCTACTTCGGATTTGGTGCAACGGTTTGTTAACGACGATGCGCCGGAGGCTTACGAGCGACTGGTCGACGACTTACTGGCTTCACCCCATTTCGGTGAACGCATGGCAATGTGGTGGTTGGATTTGGTTCGCTATGCTGATAGCGTCGGTTACCATGGCGATCAACCGATGAGCGTTTCACCGTATCGCGATTATGTGATTCGGGCTTTTAACGGTAACAAACCCTTCGATCAATTCACGAAAGAGCAGTTAGCGGGCGACTTGCTACCTGAACCGACCGCAGAACAGCGAATTGCATCCGGTTACAATCGACTTGGAATGATGAGTGCCGAAGGGGGTGTGCAGCCGAAGGAGTACTTGGCCAAGTACATCGCTGAGCGTGTGCGAAATCTCGGTGGCACTTGGTTGGGCGTGACGCTCGGTTGCTGCGAATGCCATGACCACAAATACGATCCCTTCTCGACTCAAGAGTTCTATCAATTCGAAGCGTTCTTTGCCGACATCGAAGAACAAGGTCTTTACGCTGGTTCAAAGTGGGGATCTGAGATACCGGTTCCGACGACTGAACAATCGGCTAAGAAAACGGATTTGGAATCGAAGATAGCTCTTGTTCGACAACAAATGGATACACCGTCCGCGGCACTCGCTGACGCTCAGCTAGCTTGGGAAGCGAAGCAAGTTGCTTGGCAAACGCTCAAGCCACTTTCTGTTACGTCGCTCGAAGGTGCAACGCTTACCGCGCAAGACGACGGTACGATACTCGCTAGTGGCAAGAATCCTGCGACGGATACTTATACGCTTGCGTTCGAGAATGTGCCCGCTGACATCACTGCCGTTCGACTTGAAGTCCTACCGCATGATTCATTGCCGACCAAAGGGCCAGGTCGCGCGGGCAACGGAAACTTTGTACTCAGCGAAATCCGCGTCAGCACGCAACCGATTGCCCAGAAAGTTGTTCAAGAAGGCGGCAAAGAGACAACAGGTGACAACTCAGCGGAACAGTCTGTGCCGCTTCAAAACGCGACGGCAACTTATGAACAAACAGGTGCAACAGGGGGAAATCCCTATGGTAAGTGGGCTGTAGCGGGTGCGATTGACAAAGACGAAAAAGGTAAGCCGTGGGGTTGGGCGATCATGGAGCAAGCGGGCAAGCCCAACCTTGCCATCTTTGAAACCACTCAGCGGATCGGTGGCACGGGTCAGCGATTGTTGATTCGACTGGATCAAAACCTCGACAATCCCAAACATACGCTGGGCCACTTCCGCATATCCGTGACTTCCGCGCCGCAGCCTGTGACGGCTCAAGCCGGTTTAACCGCCGATTTGTCGGAGATCACCCGCAAGCCGGTGGCCGATCGCACCGATGCTGAGGTCCACAAGTTAGCTGCGCACTTCCGATCGATCGCTCCAATACTCGACGGAGAGCGCAAGCGGCTAACCGAATTCCAAGGGCAACTCGACGCATTGAATCGTTCGATCACTACGACCTTGGTCACGATGAGTGTCGCGCCGCGAATGGTTCGCGTTTTGAGTCGCGGGAATTGGATGGACGAGAATGGTAAAGTGGTCGAGCCGGGATTTCCCGAAGTACTTGGCGGCACGCCTGATCTCGGCCGAAGGATGACTCGCACCGATCTGGCGAATTGGGTTGTCAGTCGCGACAATCCGCTGACAGCTCGTGTCACCGTCAATCGACTTTGGAAGTTGTTCTTTGGAGCCGGTTTGTCCTCGCGACTGGATGACTTGGGTTCGCAAGGGCAATGGCCGAGTCATCCTGAATTGCTCGATTGGCTCGCCCAGCAGTTTGTGGACTCGGGTTGGAACGTCAAGCAGTTGATCAAGACGATGGTCATGTCGGGCACTTATCGGCAAGCGTCAGTCGCTGATTCGCAGTTGGTCGAACGCGATCCATTCAATCGCTTGCTCGCACGGCAAGCTCGTTTTCGATTGGATGCCGAAGTGATTCGCGATAATGCCCTGGCGGTTAGCGGATTGCTGGTTGACGACGTTGGCGGCAAGAGCGTCAATCCATACCAACCACCAGGCTACTGGGCTTATCTGAATTTTCCCCAGCGTGAGTGGGCCAATGGCAAGAACCAAGACCTTTATCGACGGGGTGTCTACACACACTGGCAGCGACAGTATTTGCATCCATCGCTGCTGGCCTTTGACGCTCCGTCGCGCGAAGAGTGTACGGCTGATCGCCCTCGTTCGAACACTCCGTTGCAAGCCCTTGTTCTGCTCAACGATCCATCGTACATCGAAGCGGCTCGTGTTTTGGCTGAACGCACACTGAGTCAAGATCTGAAAAGCGAGCCGGCACAGTTAAATTGGCTGATGCAAACAACGCTCAATCGTTCACCGAAAGTTGAAGAGCTTGCACTGCTGATTCAATTACTGCAGAGTCATCGAACCCAGTATCGCGTGGATGTTGATGCCGCCAAAAAACTGATCGCGGTGGGTGAAAAAGCGGCGGATAGTAGGTTCGAGCCTGCCGAACTTGCCGCTTGGACCAGCGTCACGCGGACGGTATTGAATTTACATGAGACGATTACAAGAAATTGAGATAAGAACTCGTAGCTGGTTTCGTTAGAAACCGGTTGACGAGGGTAAAAATACATTCGCTGAAATTGAAGTCCTATCAGCCGGAACGCGTTAGAGAGCGTCCCGCTTACGATAATGGTCGTTACGTTAGTTTAGTCTTATCAGCCGGAAGGCGTTAGCCGGCGTTAGCCTCCGGTTACGTCTCCAAC
>JANNNN010000675.1:0-1295 GCA_031398555.1 Planctomycetia bacterium
CGCGGACATCTTCTTATCACGACTTACATGCAATCGCTTCGTCAGGGATCAGCGTAGGAATCTCATCGGCGATTGGATAAAACCAGTTTTTCGACTCGTTCAGCAAACCAGACTGAAAATCATCAGTAACGCTCGTTCCAATTCTATTAGTCAGTTTTCCGTCTCGAACTAACGCTCGCAACCTCTCGACCACACCTGCGGGAGCAATCTCAAGCTTCTCCAGTGTGATTGGGCAGCGTATCAAATCTAGTACCCAGTTTGGCATCGTTGTCATTTGGCTCTATCATTCGGCTGGCAGTTGATGACCAAGCTTTTCGCGTTTCGTATTCATGTAAACCACGTTATGCGGATTGGTCGGCGATATAATCGGCACTTGGTCGACGACACGCAAGTCGAAACCTCGAAGATTAAAGGCCTCGGTCTTCTTGGGATTGTTGGTTAACAAGCGGACATCGGTCAGGCCCAGGTCTTTAAGAATCTGAATGCCGACGCCGTAGTCGCGCATGTCGGCTTTAAAGCCGAGCGCGTGATTGGCTTCGACGGTATCCAGTCCTTGTTCTTGTAACGCGTAGGCTCGGACCTTTTGCGCCAGCCCAATCCCACGACCTTCTTGTGGTAAGTAAACTAAGGCTCCACGACCTTCGGATGCAATCATTTGTAATGCCAGCGCTAACTGGTCGCCGCAATCACAGCGCAGCGATTGCAATAGGTCGCCGGTAAAGCAACTGCTATGCATCCGTACCAGTGGTGCGATGAGATCGTCTTTTGAAAGATCGCCCATATAGATCGCGATCGGTTCTTGAGTCTCAAACTGAACCTGATACACCGCAATTTGGAAATCACCGTATCGCGTTGGCAAGTTCGCGATCGCGACTCGATTGACCAGTTTTTCGTTGACTCGCCGATGGGCAATCAATTGCTCGATCGAAATGATCTCTAAGTCATGTAGCTCAGCCAATTCAAGCAAACCGTCGCGGGTCGCTCGATCACCGCTGTCGTCCAGGATCTCTGTTAATACGCCCGCCGGTGCCAACCCAGCCATTCTCGCCAAATCAACGGCAGCTTCTGTATGCCCCGCGCGACGCAAAACGCCCCCCTCCATTGCCAGCAGGGGATAAACGTGTCCTGGTCGCACAAAGTCGCCTGGCATACTGGTATCACTAGCCAGCCGACGTATTGTTTCCGCTCGCTCCGCCGCCGTGATCCCCGTCTTGCTGCCCAAGTAATCTACGGGTGTCATAAACGCTGTTTGAAGCGGAGCGGTATTGTCTTGAACAATCGGCCGAAGTTCCAAT
>JANNNN010000682.1:0-1044 GCA_031398555.1 Planctomycetia bacterium
AGCGCCTCGTGCGCCGCATCCCGCTCGACCTTCCCCGCTCGACGAAACCACCCCAGCCGACCGTAGGTGCCCATCAGCACCACATCGAGCGCTGTAGCTGGAAAATCCCAGTCGACTGTTTCGCGCTGGGGAACATAAGCCACGATCGCGCGGCTTTCTGAATAAGTTCGCCCAAAGATGCGAATCGCCCCCGAGATTTTAGGCACCATCCCGATAATCGCCTTCAGCAGCGTACTCTTCCCCGCCCCGTTAGGCCCCACCAATCCGACCAATTTACCGTCAGGAATATCGAGCGTAACGTTCCAAAGCACTGGCTTGCGATGGTACGCAACCGTCAAATCGCGAACCGAAAGTGGTAAATCCGTCGCGGGCGGAGAACTCTGCATGATCGCATTCAAATTGAAAAATCAGTTGAGGAAGCTTGCCGTTAACAATATATCGTGGTTGACGATGTGATGTGGCGTAAGCTTCTAGCTTGCGGTTATCCTTTTATCAGAACCATGACAATCAAAACACGCCCAATAGAGAGACGCCCAGATTTACTAGGCACCTAAGCGTTAAATAGTTTTCCATAAGAGGGGCTTCCGCAGGCCCTTAACAGAGAAAAACTACCCCGCATGGATTCGAACCATGAATGAAAGATCCAAAATCTTTAGTGTTACCATTACACCACGGGGTATCGATGCCTAAACCGCCGTCTCCAATCTTGCCTTGCAAGTGAATTATTGCGTTTTAGTCGGTCGAACTTTTATCATGCTCTATCACTAGCGACAAGGGCAGTCAGTGCTGATCTATTGGTCGCGATCGACTTTAACAATCGCGTGTTTGAGAGAATTTAGCTTGATTGTACCGAATTGACAACCGCGAATGCCAACGAATTGGCTCAGCGAGAACCTGCTCTGGCGTTTCATACGCTTGTGAACACCGACTCGATCAAGACGTTCCAATCGAATTGAAGGTTCGGATTGCAGGAGTTTCTGGGTGCATAAATAGCCGCGACCAATTGGAGTTTGGCGCGAAACGCGACCTATTTTGACGCCTCGT
>JANNNN010000685.1:0-8354 GCA_031398555.1 Planctomycetia bacterium
TAACAGATCTAGAGCCTTATGGCGGGCACATTCGTCATTAAATCTAAGAGTATTGTCGATCGGGCCATCTACATCGAAAACTAACAGGTCGCGAGTCGTTACATGTTTGGCAAGTCCACGCTCTTGCAACTGTTCAGCCTCTTTCAGACTGATAAAGGTACGAGCTGGAGCCAGCCGATGATAAAAGGCGTCTTCACTGATTTTCGTTGCGTAAGTCGCAGTCCCTATTGGATTGCTTGCGCCGTAATCCAAGCGATACTCAAGTTCCAAGCTGTCACTATCAGTCGGCTCGATAGTGATCCACTGGGCACCTTCGCCAATCCGCATACGTTTGTTGATTCGTAAAGTCGATCGACGATTCCGCAGCGGTGTGCGGCCGGCGTCATCCAAGGCCAACGCGTAAGCTAAACTGCTGCCATCGAGGCCAGGCATTTCACAACCCGTGCAGTGAACTTCGACGTTGTCTATTTGCATTCCATAAAGAGCGGCAAGTACATGCTCGACCATATCAACAACCGCCGGACCTTTGGCCAGACGCGTTCGCAACTGCATGTCGATCCGATGATCGGCAGTGGCTTCAACGCTTGGCCGATCTGGTAGATCCGTGCGCACAAAACGCACTCCTGTTTCGGCAGGTGCAGGCAAGAACGTCAACGTAATCGGCAGGCCACTCCAGTAACCGCGACCGCTAACGTGACATGGATGCGAAATCGTATTTTGGAATCTTCCAGCCCGCATGACTTCCCTGTCTGAGAGCAACTCAACGAGCGCTCAAGCGAATGATTCTTCAGCTTGAACGCTCATGATCGAAACGAAAAGGGTGAAGTTCGCATAACTACTTGCGTGTCGGTGTAGCAGGATTACTGCGAGTTGCAGTTCCACCGGTTGCAGTGGGAGCTGCGGCTGCAGGCTGAGTGCCTGCTTGCTGATTCAGACCATCCAAGACCCACTTGGTAATATCGGCAGAAGGCTGGAAGTACAAGACTTCTTGCGAGAGAACCATTTGAACCGTCTCGGGCTTCTTTGGGTCCATGGTCTCGCGATTGACTCGCATCACCAGTGTCGCGCCTGTGTTGTCGCAGTAGTACTTGATCAGTCGATTCAGGTCAGAGTAGATCTTGAAGATCACGCCGGCCCGAGCTTCATCGAATTCCTTACGTTTCTTGACCAATTCGAGGCGGAAGTTTGTGTCCGCTTCGGCGATCATCTTTTCTTGCTTTTCGTACTCGGGGGTGCCTTCGGTGAATTGCTCACGCAGCTGTTCCATTTGCTTGATGATCTGGTCGCGCTTCGCAGCGAATTCTTCATCCGCCTTTTTCATCGATGTTTCGATGTTCTCAATTTCCGTCTTCATGGTCGGATGATTTTTGAGAATGTGTCCAACATCGACCAAAGCGATGGTTGGGCGGGCGGGCGCGGCAGCCGCTCCGGCAGCGGGTTGTTGAGCAACTGCCACAGAGGCAGTCAACAGATTACCGATGACTAACGTAGTCAGTAGACTCCATACTCGCACGTTCAGCACTCCTTGCTAATGTTTTGCGTGGTTATCCCTCTAAGTTCGATCGGTTGCTGCATCAAGCAAGCATGAAAATCGATGAGGTACCATTCGACCCGATGTGGTTCGACTCTAATTGGCTCGATCCGTTGAGCCATGTGTTGGAGGGACGCCCCTCTAAAGAACGGCCTATCCGCGCGTATTGTGAAGACATTGTTCGTCTAAGTAAATAGAGAAAATTTTGTTCTTGCGAAAGGTTGGATTTCGTTAGTTCGATCGGGAGAACGAGGCTCCTGCCGAGCGTCTTGGACTCGTGATCTGACGTTCACAAGTACATCAACGTCCACAAGTTGCGTCCGAGTAAGACTCGGCGGAGCCTCGGTCTCCCGGTGGGCTCGTTCGAGCGATGATGGCTCGTTCGAGCCCTGATGGATTGTTCGGGCCCTGGTTAGTTCGATCGGGAGAACGAGGCTCCTGCCGAGCGTCTTGGACTCGTGATCTGACGTTCACAATTACATCGACGTCCACAAGTTGCGTCCGAGTAAGACTCGGCGGAGCCTCGGTCTCCCGGTGGGCTCGTTCGAGCGATGATGGATTCGATCGCTCGTTAGTTCGGTCTGCAAAGGTCGCATCCGGCAGATGCGACCCACCGAAGATGCGACCCACAGAAAATACAACTCATCAAAAGCAGTTAGTTGCAAAAAACCCATGCAACAAACAAGCTCGACGCAATCAGAGCCGTCAAAGCACTAACGCAAATCAAGCCCACGCGTGGATTGCGGGTGGGCCTGCGCGGCGGTTTTTCTTCGCCAGCCTGCGAGACACTCGCTTCTGAGACTTTGCTGGCTAACTGAACCGTTCCTTCAACGGGCAAAACAATCTCAGCTAACACCACGGGGTCCGCGTTCAACGGATTAGGTTGCGCTGACGCTCGAACCAATGGTTGGCGACTAACGGTCGCCAAAACTGGATCGATCTCAGCCCCGAGGCCTAGCTGAATTCGCTCCATCGGTCGTTGACGGCGTCGCGGATCCAGCAAGCGATAAGTTGAAGCAGCAAGTTCCGTTAACATCTCAACTCGCTCGGTAGTCTCCAATGTGTCAGGGATTTTCGAAGCCGTTCGGGCCGCTGCGATTCGAATAACATCCACTCGAGCTTCACGCCCTTTCAGACCGAGAAGGGCAAAATCGTAACCAAGTGACTGCACTCGCGATTTTGGTAAGGGTGTTGAAGCAGACAAAGTGACCATTTTCAGACGATTTTCAGGTAGAGACAAAATAAAGTTGTATTTGCGTGTAGCGAACCATGTCGGTCCCTAATTGAAACCGACAGCCAATCCAAAGCTTCACAGCCAAATCGGGCAGCAAGTCTCTGGCTTCCTTATCGGCAGGTTAAGGTGCATTCCCAGGCGCGCATAGGGGTTTTTTCCTCAATGCACCTTTCAACGGAAGCACCTGCGCAAAATGTGAGGCGCATGTGCTCCCAGGTTGCCCCCAATCCAACCGCTAAGGGGCGGATTGTTCACCTCACGCTGCCGTAAATTTCTTCTGAAATATCAGACACCGCATTTCGCGGCTTGGTTCCCAAGAAAATTTTTGAACTCAACGAATCCGAAACAGCTTGGGTTTACAGGAACGAAGAAAGTCAGATTGAGCCACTTCCAAGAGGCTTTAGGGAAGAAAAACATCCTTAGTCGCCGAGTTTATGACGAAACCAGCTTACAAAGTTAATTGAATTGAAGTTCTCTTTGCGATTTCTAAGCGGGACGCTGCACCTCGCTACGGATCAATGCTTGCGTGCCATGACCGGCGGCACCAGGAAACAGGTGTCGTCGTGATTCGGCGAATTCCTGAGAGCCGCTTCGCGGCTGAGGCCGGGACGAAACTCGTCACCGCGAAGCACAGAATAAACGTCCAGCGGATGCGCCATCGGCTCCACCCCTTCGGTCGGCACTTGGGAAAGTTGCTCAACGAATGCGACGATGTTTCCCAACTGTTCCGTTAGAACTGTGATTTCGCTTTCCGAAAACTCCAGCCGAGCAAGAATAGCAACTTTTTTTACATCTTCGGGTGAAAGCGACATAGGTGCAATTCGGTTCAAAGGGAAATCGTTAAAATGCGTTTCTCAGTGTTGGGGCTTTGATTGTCGCACAATTGTCCCGATTGTAGCCTGAACAATTGGGACAATTGTGCGACACTCAACCCAAAAAACTAACATGGACGCTCCACTAGTCACTAGGCATCCGGTTTCTTACGAAACCGGCTACAAGTTTAGTACTTGGGAACGTTTGAATCAACTTCGTCGGACCAAGCGTTGATTCCACCAGCCATGTTTTGCGTGTTGGGATAACCGTTGGCTCGCAACCACTGGGTAACGCGCAGGCTACGACCGCCATGATGGCAGTGAACAACGATATGCTGGTCCTCAAACTGCTTCAGCTGTTCGACTTCGTTAGCCCAGTTGCTCATCGGCATCAGGATCGCCCCATGGATGTTGGCGGTATCCCATTCAGATTGCTCGCGGCAATCGATCAAAACGATGCTACCCGCGTCCAGCAACTGCTTCACTTCGATCGGGTAGATATCGACGGGTACTTCGGACATAATTTACTTTCTAGGAACTGCACTCGCGTATCTGGTTTCGTAAGAAACCGGACGCATTCTACTACCTACTTACAAAACCGCTACAAAGCATCCGGTTTCTCACGAAATCAGCTACGTGCCATGTTTGCCGCAACGATCACAAGTTAACTGAATCGCTTTCATCATGGCACCCGCTTTGTTCAGCGTCTCTTGGTATTCGGCTGCGGGGACACTGTCAGCCACGATACCAGCCCCCGCTTGGATGTAGATCCGATCGTTGCAAAATACGACTGTCCGCAATGCAATGCAAGTATCCATGTTTCCAGAATAATCCAAGTAGCCGACAGCTCCAGCGTAGGGACCCCGGCGATGCGGTTCGACTTCGTCAATAACTTGCATGGCACGAACTTTCGGTGCCCCGCTGACCGTCCCCGCTGGCAAACAGGCTTTCATGGCGTCCATAGCGTTCATTTCGGGTTGCAGTTTCCCCTGCACGTTCGAACTTATATGCATCACGTGGCTATAACGTTCAATAACCATCACGTCGCTCAACTCAATTGAACCATATTTCGCAACGCGGCCGACATCATTTCGCCCGAGATCGACAAGCATCACATGTTCGGCCCGTTCTTTTGGATCGGCAAGTAGTTCAGCAGCCAATTCTTGATCCTCTTTCTCTGTCTTGCCGCGCGGTCTCGTACCAGCCAACGGACGCACCGTTACGATACCATCGATAACTCGGCACATGACTTCCGGCGACGATCCCACCAGCGTTACGGCTGGAGTTCGGACGTAAAACATGAATGGGCTAGGGTTTACGACGCGAAGTGTACGGTACACTTCAAACGGCTCGCAAACATTCGGCAGTTCAAACCGTTGGCTGATGACGACTTGAAAAATGTCCCCCGCACGGATGTATTCAACGCAGTTGTTGACCGCTGTTTCGAAGGCAGCTTTCGTAAAGTTGCTTTTAGGAGCAATCTTCTCCGTAAACGCCACATCTAACTCATCAATATTGGCCGATTTCGGTTGTGATTGCAGCGCAGCCATCAGGCGGTCGAGCCTCGCGTTGCCGGATGCATAGGCGGCTTCAGTCGATTTGAATTCGTAGCAGTGAACCAGTGCAATCAAGAACAATGTCTTGGTTACATGGTCGAAGACAACCAAGTTATCGAAAAACGAAAAGTCGAGGTCCGGCAAACGACGATCGTCCGCCGGTGGGTTAGGCAAATTTTCCACGAACCGCACTACATCATAAGCCGCGTAGCCAAAGGCACCGCCCGACAGCGGTGGCAGCTCTGGAAGCACTGCGACGCGTTTTCCAGTGACCGCATTCCACAAACTGTCCAAGGGATCAGCAACTTCCACAACGGTTTCTTGTTTCCCGTCCAGCTCAGTTGTGAGAGTATGTCCGAAGGCAGTCAGGCGACCGCGAGGCCCAGTGGCAATAAAGCTATACCTTCCAACTTTCTCCCCCCCGATGACGCTTTCAAACAAACAAGCTGCCGATCGGCTATCGTCAAGCAACTGGAACGCGGTCACCGGCGTCAACGAATCGCTCAAGAATCGGCGATACATTGGAACGAGGTCATGATTGACCGCCAGTTCTGAAAACTGCTCAAGCGATGGCAATGTTGTCATATCTAGTTTTGTCTTGTGTGGCTGGGGAAGCCCCGATTTACTAGTGGTGTACTTAATTACTATCGAAGCTGGATTACTGTTGTAGCTGGTTCGTTAGTTTTTTAGCCGGTTCGTTAGTTTTGTAGCTGTTTTCGTGAGAAACCGGTTCTCTGCAAAGACATTTCCGCTGTGTCCCGGTTTTTCACAAAACCAGCTACATGCACTGTCCGGATTCTTGCGAAACTCGTTACGCCGCTTTTGGGGAGCATTGTACCGGCACGTTGATCGCTGGCATCTAGATGGCACGCAAAACAGCTCGGTTTCGATCGACAATCGCCCAAATCGCTGTCGACGGGCTTGCAACTAACGGCTGTTATCCGGAAACTGACCACTATATGCGCCTCCGTCACAACTACCGAGCCGATGCCGAATGAAGTGCCAGCATTGCGAAAAACCCGCAACCTTTCACATTACAGAACTAACTGACCCCAGCGGACCAGTAATTGTTCACTTGTGCGAGGAGCACGCGCGCGTTTATTTGTCGCAAGAAAATAACGATGCGCCTAAGAACGCACTAGCGGGCATGTTAGCAAAACAATTGAAACTGGAGCAGACGGCTGAGAGTTTAGCGAAGCTGGATAAGAAAACATGCCCCCAGTGTGGCATAAGCTTTGCCGAATTTCGTCAAGCGGGGCGTTTAGGCTGCCCGTATGATTACGTTTTCTTTCAATCGGATCTCGAGCCGCTGCTGTTGAATATTCACGGTGCGAAACTTCATCGTGGCAAACAGCCATCGCGGCGAAGCGGTTCGCCAGACCGTCAGCATGAATTGATTCAGAAGCGGCGCGAGATGCAGTCTGCAATCCAAAAAGAGGATTACGAACGCGCGGGCCAGATACGTGACTTGATCAAGAAACTTGAAACGGAAAGCGATGCGGATGTACCACCATCCACTGAATCCGCTTAATGAACTTCACCAGATCTCAATTCGCCCCATGTAAAATACTTTTTCGAAGAATTAAAGCACGTGAAACTGGAAGAACTGACGGAAAAGTGTGGTGAGTGGTTGCGTGGTTCAGGCCCGCAGTCCGACATCGTCATTAGCAGCCGAATTCGCTTGGCTCGAAATCTCGCCGAGTTCTCCTTTGTTCGTAGAGCTGGCGATGAAGAACGCGCCAGCATATCGAAATTGGTTCGGCAAAAAATCGAAGCCGTCAAGGAATGGGAAAATGTCTTGTTTCTGGATGTCGATCGATTGGACGAAGTCGATCGACAGTTCTTGGTCGAACGGCAACTGATGAGCCGCGAGTTGGCCGATGCCGAAGGGGCTCGAGGCGTCGCGATCGATCTCAACGAGAAATTCAGTGTGATGGTCAACGAGGAGGACCATCTGCGTATCCAAGTCATGCGTAGTGGACTCGATATCCAATCGGCTTGGGACACGATCACCCAAATCGATGACTTGCTTGAGAAGAAACTGACCTACGCTTTTCACGACACTCTCGGTTATTTAACCGCTTGTCCGACGAACGTTGGTACCGGCCTACGTGTCAGCGTGATGCTGCACTTGCCCGCGCTGGTAATTACCCGCGAGATCGAAAAAGTCTTTCGCAGTCTTCAGAAAATCAACGTCGCCGTCCGCGGCCTCTATGGTGAAGGCTCGCAGTTCATGGGCGATTTCTACCAAGTAAGTAACCAAATCACGCTCGGTCGCACCGAACAGGAATTGGTCACCACCGTGAACGAAGTTGTCCCACGAATCATTGAATATGAACGACGCGCTCGCGAGTTCCTTTTGAACGAAAGCGAACAGGACTTGCACGACGACGTCAGCCGCGCGTTTGGCATCCTATGCACCGCCAAGAAGATCAGCAGTGAAGAGACGCTGCATTATCTTTCCAAGGTCCGCATGGGTGTCAACCTCGGCTTGATCAAGAACGTCGACATGGGCACGATCAACAAACTATTAGTTCACACCCAGCCCGCGCATATTCAGAAACTGCGTGGCCAACACCTCTCCGTCACCGATCGCAACATCGAACGTGCCACTTATCTCCAGCAACATTTGGTGCCGAAGGGATAAGTTGATCGTAGCTTGGGACCATTTGTCCCGAGCATTTTGAATTGGGTGCCGCAGGCACGACGAATCGGGCATTGTACGAAGAACACAAAAAACCTGACAGACGGGACAAATGGTCCCATCCTACTCTCGATATCTTCTCGCTATCTCGTCAACAATAATCTGACCTGCATTACCCGAGCCAAATGGGTTAGCGACATTTGCCATTTTCGCGTGCGATTCATTATCCGTCAGCAACTCCGTTGCGCGGCGAACAAGTAACGCCTCGTCGGTACCAATCAACTCGGCGGCCCCGCAGTGGACCGCCTCAGGGCGCTCTGTCGTATTGCGAGTCACCAGTAGGGGCACGCCGAGGGTCGGTGCTTCTTCTTGTATTCCGCCTGAATCGGAGATGATCAAGCGAGCCTTCGCCATCATGCCGACGAACTCCGGGTAACTCATCGGCGGTGCAATCTCTATTCGTGATTGCCCTTCGAGAATGCGTCGCACGACAGGCCCCGCGTTGGGATTTGGATGAGTTACGAAGACAAATTGATGATCTCGGAATTTCTCCGTCAGCTGCAGGAGCGCGGAACAG
>JANNNN010000707.1:0-4235 GCA_031398555.1 Planctomycetia bacterium
CAGCGTATGTCAATCGAGCTTATCTTGACCATCCGGAGTGGGTGTTGGGCGAGTTGCGTTTGTCGGGCAAGACTATTCACGGCAGATGAGGTTACTGACAAACCTGCCCCGGAAGTAGTCCCTGACGAAGTTCCAGTACAAACGCCCGACGCGCCCGTTACTCCCACTGTTCCCGCTGCTCCATCGGAAGTCAGCAGTGAAGCCGAGCTGGGGAAACTGCTTCCGCTCGAAGTGACAACTGCCACAACTACTGCAGAATCAGATACCCGCGAGAAGACAAATGTCGATCCAGAAAGCATTCGTACTCTTTCTGTCGAACCCGGCCTTCGCCCGATGCTTCCCCAGGATCGACCAACCTGGGTCGGGGCACTCCCTGATTTTTCCTCCGCTCAACATTTTCTCTATGTAGGCTCCCTGCCCACAACGAATGGCTCTACAGCCGACGAGGCACTTGATGAACCGCTACTTGCGGCCGTTCGCAATTACATCGATCAAGAAGTCGTTAACCAACCCGGAGCCGCCAATGCGATGCCTGTCACAGCCGGATTTATTCGCAGGAATTTGGTCGATAACCCTGAAGGTTATGAATGTGAGCTCACTACTGGCCAAGAGCCCTTGTTTCAAAAGTGGGTTACCGTTCGCATTACACCCGAGCAACGTGATTTGTTTCGTAAATGGCACACCGAAGCCACTCAGCGTTCCCGCTTGGCACCGCTCGGGGTCGGCTTGGTCGCTATTCTGTCAGCCATATCGCTATCCCATGTAGTCCTGAGTCGGTTTCGTGGTTCTAGCCCGCTGCCGATGGTAAGTCAGCCGGTGCAGGTTGCAAGTCAAAAAACTCGAAGTTGGTCGACATCAGCTAGACTTCTGTTCTTTGGACTCCTCATTGCGGCAGTACTGTTTGCGTTTCTGATGCCACTCTTTGCTCTGACGATGGTTGGTGTCGCACCTAGTCCAGTTGCTGAGCCATTCGGGCAATCCTACCATTCCTTTCAGTCGCCTGACTTGCACAGTGAGGTTCGAATCGAGACACTAGATGGTCAACAGCGAACCATAATTCTCAACAGCAAGAGTCGTCGATGAGTGAAGCGAGCGATGCCGACCAACTTCTCATAGAGCGAATCAGCCTAGGAGATAGCCAAGCTTGGGAAGACCTGATCGCTCGTTACGAAGGTCGTTTGCTCGCCTTTGTTGAAAGCCGCATTCGCAATCGAAGCACCAGTGAAGATATTGTACAAGAGACTTTTATCGGTTTCTTGAACAGTCTGCCTAATTATGATCGTCGGCGTCCATTGGAAGGCTATCTGTTCTCAATTTGCGCTTACAAGTTAACAGACGTTCTCCGTCGCGAAGGCCGCCGTCCAGCGATCGCAATCTCGCAGACCGCCGCCGATTCATCGAGTTCGCCATGGCAGATCGTCGCATCGTCCGCCCGCGGCGCCAGCACCATCGCCCGCAGCGGCGAGCGGCGGCAGATCGAAGAACAAGCCATCATTGAATCGCTCCGCAATCAGATTCAGAAGTGGCAAGAGCGGGGCGACTGGACCAAGCTAATGTGCATAGAACTGCTATTCGTCGTCGGGCTCGGTAACAAAGAAGCCGCCGAAGCCCTCGACTTAACCGAACAGCAGGTCGCAAATTTCAAGTTTGATTTCCTTGCCCGAACTAAATCGCTGATCGGCCGCCAAAATCTAGATAGCGAAATCTTTCCTGAACTCAGCGAAGAAGTCTAGGTCCATTCGCCCAACGAAACCAGCCCGATTTGTAGCTGGTTTCGTCAGAACCGGATGGTTGCGAGGTTGGCTTGCGGATCCCGGTTTCTCACGAAACCAGCTACCCCAGCTACCCCAGCCACGCGCTACTTCAGTTCAGTCAACTTGATATTCTTGAACTTGATAACCATGGGTGGGCCCTGGTGAATTTGGAAGGCCAGAACGCCTTCAGTAGCGGCTTTGCCTTCTTGGTCGTCGATGACTTCAGACATTAATTTGCCGTTGATCATGTGACTAAGCTTGTTGCCGTTGGCGACCAACTTGTAGTGATTCCAGTCTTCGCTCTTAATTTCTTTACCAAGTTCTTTGCTGTCGCCGATCGACTCTTCTTTTTTAGCTCCTGCTTTATCGACGGTTACGCGTTGGCCACGCTGTGCCAAAATCCCGCGGCCACGCTCTTCGTAATTGATCCCCGCGTACTGCAAGCTCGCATCAATGTCGGCCTGGTAACCACCAACAATGAAATCAGCTTCCTTAACGATCTTGCTGCGATACTGAATTCCCGAGTTGCCTTCCTTGCCAATTTTGTAATCAAATTCCAATTCAAAATTGCTTACCTTGCCTGCATCCCAAATCAAAAAAGTATTGAATTTCAGCGGCTTTTCGGCGGTCGTCTTACCGGTTATGCAACCATCCTCGACCGACCACAGTTCGGTGTTGCCTTTCCATCCGGTCAGATCTTTACCATTAAAAAGGTTTTTAGCCGATTCTTGCGCGCAAAGCGGGCCAGCGACCACGCAGAGAAACGCAGCCAATGATGCAACAAGTGTTGTTCGAAGTACTAGCATGTCTATCGCCTCGGAATGGGGTTGGGTAGGATGTACATGAACGCCGCAAAACGGGGCATCTGCACACTTTAGGGAGCTACTAGTCTATCTACAGTCGCGCGCAAATGAAATGTCCCGAATTGGTTAGTCCCCGTAGCTGGATTCGTCAGAAACCGGACGAACCAACAGACGACTCTCCTCAAAACAACACCTTCTAAACGCTGTTTCTGACGAAACCAGCTACATTGCTCTGACAATTTCATGAACAATCCCCAAAAATTGAGTTTCGGTCGACGTCTTTTGCGACTGATCTCCCTCACGATTCAGCACATCACCATTACGGTCGCATGCGGGTTGTGTTTTATCTTGGTGTGCATTGGATTTGCACGAATGAGTCCGTGGCTAGAGCTAACCGTTCATTTTGCCGCGCACGCCTTGGTCACCACGCTCTTAGTGATTCCAATCCTGTGGTTTACGGGGCATCGTCGAACCGCAGTTGTGTGCAGTTTTGTCGCAGCTTGCCTGATATTTCTTGTTCAGCCGTGGTATCTCATTCCATGGAGAAGTTCGCCCAAACCGGACGGCCTGCGCGTACTGTCCTGGAATATTTACGCGGCCAATGAAGAGTTCGACTCTGTGGTCGAAGTTATTCGCAAATCGGATCCTGACGTTTTGGTCATTGTCGAGGTTCGTCTCGATTTACTCGAGCGCGCCCCATGGATTAAAGAGCACTATCCAAAGTTTGAGGTGATCCCTAGATCGACGGGCGCAGGGATTGGTGTGTTTTGCCGTGCCGAGGATCCTAAGTACTCGGTGGATTTCGCGGTTCATAACTTTGGTTGGCGAGTCATGCCTTCCATCGTCGCAACGCTCACCAGCCCAGACGGAACTCGACATGTTGACTTAGTTGCTACACACACATTTTCTCCAACACCTCCCAATCGTGCGACTCTACGCGACAAACAAATTCGCTCGTACCTCGCGTGGTCGCTTGAACAAGCCAACCCACAGTGCTTGGTAGGCGACTTGAACACCACCCCTTGGACCCGCTCGTTCTGGGAACTTGAACGAGCCGGCTTTCTTGACTCACGCCATGGCGCAGGTAACTGTGCAAGTTGGCCCGCATGGCTTGGACCGGTCGGAATTCCCATTGATCACGCTATGACTCGAGGTGAGTGCACGATTACTGAGCGTAAAGTGCTCGCCACTAGCGCTGGTTCAGATCACCAGCCAATTGAATTTAAACTGAGCTTCTAGCACTTGGTCGTGTCGTAGCTGGTTTCGTTAGAAGCCGGACGAGCCACTAACCAACTCCCCTACGTCCGGTTAACCAGCTACGTCACTTTCGTCGACGCGACCGTTGCTTGAAGGTTGAGATTCGCGGAGTATCGCTTGAAAGCATGAACCACATCAGCAGCCCCGTGCCGGCGGCAATAACCAGTGGCCACACGATTGGAACTGATGTGAACTGCGTTGGGTTCGCTCCTTGTGCCTTCTCACTTAGCGATCCGGGATGGCTAGGCGGGGGAAAGACCATGGAGTCGCTGGTAGCACTCGGTTGCGAAGGATTGCTTGTGCCTTGCAATTGGACTCGAATATGAGTCGTGTTCGTTATTTGTGCCGCCAAAGCGAGCAAGATTGCGGTGTTAAATATAGCCAGACCAAACAAAAAGAGTAGCGGCATAACAATTACAAC
>JANNNN010000843.1:0-4627 GCA_031398555.1 Planctomycetia bacterium
TAACACTTGCAACGAGTCAAACAAAGTCTGTTTGGTCGACCGAGGGGTTGAAGATGGTCCGCTGTTTAGCACGCAGGACATGAGCTCGAAAGCGACTAACAGTGCCAGATCCTACGTTCGGACAATCGCGCGTCGAAGCGGTCGATAAACAACCAGCAAGGACGCAAAATTGCTTGATTATCGCACACTGCATCTTAGGCTTTGACGAAATTGCAAGTGCTGAGGTGCCCGTCCCCCCTCCTGCGTTGCGCTTTACCGCCAATAATCGTCCTGCCGCAAGTACCTATCAAAAATGACGTAGGATTTGTCGCTTGGACAATTGGTTCGTTCTGGGGGTAATTTCATGGTGAACTGGAGCAAAAAGCCCAAATCCGTCGACGGTTTATTTGTTGAATCGACAATTCCAGATCAGTTGCGAGCACGGCAAGTATGGCGGTTTGTCGTCGTGCTCTGGCTAACCTGGGTATTCTTTGCAGCTTTTCTTTGGCAGCGTGGTTACCAACCAGCGTCGCGAATTTGCTTGGCGGAATCGTTGCTAATTTTGGTGATAATCATATGCTGCCGCAAGCACAACGACTATCGTCAGATCATGAGCCTAAACCTAGCAGCTAGCGCGGTCGGGTTGTTTGCGGTTTCGCTTAGCCACCCTTCTATGGCAGGAACGATGTTGTTCTATCCAGTCTCAATACTGGTTGCTTCGCAATTGTTTGGTGTCCGCGCGGCTTTCTCATGGCTGATTATCAATCTACTGGCATTTCTCGCATACTCCTTGAATGTCTACGGACTGTTGGACCTAATTAACACTACTCGGTTTGATGAACTGGTGCTGATCATTGGAGTTGCAGGCTGCATATACTTTTGCTGTCAACAAGGGGAAGAGTACTATAGACAACGCACCGAAAAACTCATTGAGCTGAGTCAAAACCTCCAAGTCAAAAGCGATCGACTTCAGATTTTGGCTACGACTGATTCACTAACAGGACTAACAAATCGATTTCGATTTCAGGAGAGTCTCCAAGAGGCTGTGGAGGACGCGAAAATGCATTCGAAATTTTTCGCGTTATTCGTCATCGATATGGACGGTTTTAAAGAAATCAATGACACCCTTGGGCATCCAGTAGGAGATACCGTACTGGTCGAAATCGGGGCTCGACTCAGTCGTGAATTCAGTTCGCTTGCAAGCATCTCACGACTGGGTGGCGACGAATTTTGTATAATCTATCCTAACATTCAGAATGATGAAGAAGCCAATTCAGTCGCTCAACGTGTCTGCAAACTTTTAACACATCGATTTGTATTGCAAGACACCGTATTCCCACTGGGGGCCAGCGTCGGCTACTCACTCTTTCCAGATCACGCCACATCGGACAAGGATTTACTGGCGTTCGCCGACACAGCTATGTTCCATGCCAAGGAGAATCGCCTCGGTTACTCGAGCTACCAACGCGAGATGACAGAGCGATTAGTAGAGTACCGATCCGTACAGGAGAAGCTCTCTTTGGCCCTCGATCGCAACGAGTTCTTCCTGGTCTATCAACCGCAGATAGATATGCACAGCGGAGAGGTCATTGGAGTGGAGGCCCTTCTGCGTTGGCGACATAACGTAGAGGTTATTAGCCCGGTTCGCTTTATACATCTCTTGGAGAAAAGCAGAGAGATCATTCCGGTTAGTAAGTGGATCATCCGCGAAGCCTGTCGCCAACTTTCGGTTTGGAATCAACAGGGATACGATGTTGAAATCTCAATTAATGTAAGCGCAATGCAATTCGCGGATCCTGATTTCTATCAGAGCATCATCGATCCAATACGGGAGTTTGGGTTGGATCCTAAGAAGCTCGACTTTGAAATCACAGAAGGATTGCTAATTGATAATATTGAAGAGACTGCCCTTAAACTCAGACAAATGAGAGAACTTGGGGCAAGCATTAGCATTGATGATTTTGGCACAGGGTACTCGTCGCTCGCCTACCTGCGGCAATTTCCAATCGATCGACTTAAAATCGACCGTGCGTTCGTTAAAGACATTCCTGACACAGACGACGGCGTAATTGCGGCGAGCATTATTGTGCTTGCCAAGTCCTTGGGAATGAAAGTTATCGCAGAAGGGGTTGAAACGGAACAACAGCTCATGTTTCTCAAATCGCATGACTGCGATCAGTATCAGGGATATTACCTCAGTCCACCTGTCTCCGCCGAGAAAGTAAGCCAGTTTTTTGTCTCAAACGCAGTGGAACTGCTAGTTTGAGATGCATTTAGTTTGAAATGAATAGACACACCTTATTCTCGCCGATCGTTGCAATAAGAACATTCGCAACAGACTCTCTCAGCGGACTTCTTTCGACAGGTGCTACGATCTACGGCCGTAGTTGAGAAAACGTAGTAAATACCGAAGCAAAAGCTCTGGGTTAAATCTGCAATTGCTACAATCGGGCGAAGTCGGTTCGCATTGTAGCCCCGCTTTCGAACCATAGGATTTGATCTTTTTTATCGGTTCGTATTTTCGCAGGGGCTTTCCTATGATCGATACTTTGACTCGCGTTATTAATTGCGTAGCGGCTACCACTCGATATCCAACTGAACTTTTGACGGCAAATGCTGATCTCGAAAATGATCTTGGCATCGACTCAGTCAAGAATCTGGAAGTAGTATTGTCGCTGGCGGACGAGTTCCAACTTGACCTAGCCTCGCAGCAACGCGATCCAGCAGTTCGTACCATCAAACAGGTTGCGAATTGGATTGACAGTTTGTTAGATGCAAGCGGCCGAAATGCACAGTCTCCACTAGTGATCGATCGCGTCGATCGATTTCGAACGCCATGCGAGCCGTCTTGTGAGTCCACTGCAACACAGCACAGCGAAGTCGCTAGCCCCCATTACATTGCCTCAAGTATTGAAACCGCTCCTCAGAGTCAAACAACTCGATCCTCTTATAAGCCGTTTGAAAGTCGGGTCGCGTTTGTTACTGGTTCCGGTCGCGGCATTGGTCGCACAATCGCTCGCATGTTGGCAGCGCGTGGTGCCCACGTAATTGTTAACTCGTTTCATTCTCGGGAACTCGGTGAGCAAACGGCGGAGGAGATCAATCGCCAAGGAGGTAAAGCGACTCACATTTGGGGGTCGGTTGCAAACCCCAACCATGTCGATCGGATGTTCAACGAAATTGAACAGCAGTTTGGACAATTGGACATGCTCGTATGCAATGCTTCTGATGGGCGGATCGGTCCCTTCTTGGAGTTAACATCAGAGGATTGGGAAAGGGCCTTTCGCACGAACGTAACGGGGCACTACCAGTGTGCGGTCAGGGCGTCGAGCCTTATGCGACCAAATGGCGGCTCGATAATTACGATTTCTGCCGTAGGCGCCAACCGCTATATCAGTGGTTTGGGTAGCCAAGGGGTCGTTAAAGCGGCCATTGAATCACTGACACGTTATCTGGCATGCGAACTTGGTCCGATGGGCATTCGCGTGAACTGCGTTGCCGGTGGACCAGTATATGGGGACTTGCTCTCAAAATTCCCATCATCCCAAGCAACGCAAAAACACTGGGAAGCTATGACACCCGACGGGGAACTTTGCAGTCCCATGGATCTGGCAAATGCGATCGGTTTTCTAGTGAGTGCTGAGGCACGAGGCATTACGGGAACTGTGATGATGGTGGACCATGGATTTTCTGCGACTGCAGATGGCCGCCCTATCCGAAGCGCCTCACAGGAATTTGCTAACGCTTAAGCAATCTAGTCCATCGATTCATCTAATATCCAGTTCCAGGAGAATTTCATGGCTTACTTTGCGACTGAATACACGATCCATTTCGACGATACGATGGCCTACGGCAGCCATCATTTTCTGACTTCATTTAAGTTCCAATGCACTGCTCGCGAATCATTTTTATTCGGCGAGCGGATCTTTGATATTGCTGGAGTTAAGGAGGCGTTGGAGAGCGTTCATTTGCTTACCGCCGACGCATACTCACGCAATCTGAATCCTGCCAAGCTTGGTGATCGGTTAGCAATACTCTTGTCGCTTGAGGAATGGGGAAGAGCAAGTGCAAGGTTTTGTTATCGTGTTATAAGCGAACATGGACAGAGCATTTGTGCGGGATTTCAAACGTTAATTTGCGCCGACGCTAGCACGCAAGTTCCAATGCCTTTACCGTCTCCATTGCAGCAAGCCATGGACGCCATGCGAGAGATTGAAGAGACACGAGTCGATCTATCCTTTCGTGATCGCGTGTTGGCTGGTGGGCGGCAGGTAGATTCAATTTTCGGTGAGCCAGAGCGAGAGGTGGCGCGACAGTTTCTGTCGCAACGTTATCCAAGCCCAATGATCGTTGCAACCAATTTTCCCGCCAAAGCGGATGCAACGTTGGGCGTGGAACTCCCATGTTGTGAGCCTCCAACCGAGGCGGTGGATGTTGAAGCATGGGTTTTTGCTGGGCAAGCGGCTTTTGATGCTAAGTTGCTATCGGGATGGGTGCAAGCACATAAAAAACTGCGCACTTCCACTTCCAAAGAATTGGAGAAATGCGCGGCTCTTGTTACAGCGCTAATCGGCGGCAACGCGCGGGCTTTGGTCAGTGGCTCGATGGAAGACTGCGATGCGGCCGTGAAAGCGACGCCATCACTATC
>JANNNN010000866.1:0-3376 GCA_031398555.1 Planctomycetia bacterium
ATTACCGGATTGCATTTCGTACCTACTAACGCAGCCATGTACAAAGCTCTGCGTACGACTACACGCCCTCCCCGCGCTCTCCGTTTACCATCCATTTCACCGGACTGCTGGGTCATTGGCGCCACTCCAACAAGCTTGGCACTCTGACCTCGAGAGATCTTGCCTAGCTCCGGTAGCTCACAACAAAGCGTCGCTGTGTTTACAGCTTCAACTGTGTTGTCGATCACCGCTAACAGCCTCCCCTCAGAGTCAGAAATATCGAGCTTCATAGAAGATACATCGACACCAATGACGCGTTTGTACTTTGTCTCTGTCATTCTTAGTTCCGGCCTAGTAAATGCGGCCTGTCTCACTAAAGTGATCCGGCCTAGCGACCGGTCGGATAAAAAAAATCAGCTACTCGGTCATGCTCTCCCACGAGTTCGTAATGTCTCTGGGGGCACAAAACGACCTGCATAGCTGTGCTGAAAACCGTTGCAACCGGCTTCCAACATCGTCAACTGTAATTGCTCAACGTGACAGTACGGTAGATACTAGGGCTGTTGCTTATTTACATTCAGAAATCAGCTAGATCGACTTGGTTCTGCCGGTGCGGCTGGAGCAAGACACGATTGACAAGGTCGATACGACGGTTCGTCCAGCAGAATCGCAGACCGCTTCGAGCATGGCTGACAAGCAGAGGTTGCGGCAGCGACGAAGCACTCCATCAGCTGAGCGAATGATCAGATCAGTGGCGCCGCTAGTGAACGTGCTTTGTGTTCTGAAGTGGGGACGAATGGACTACGTAAACATCTAAGCGAGCTTCACAGCAGGTCCGTCGCCGAGTTGCGTTGTTGACTATTTTGGTCTCTCGGGTGTCGCCCGCTTGCGACTGCAATTCAATTATGTTCGTTGCACGAAGTTGTTCGCCGACGAGAATCGCAGAGTCCCGCGCGGTCGTTTCGACGTAGTATTTTTGGAGCAAATTATGACCAGCTTGTGGCGTGATTGATCAGCCGGAACGCGCAAGCGTCCGGTTTCTTCGGCGTAAACCGAGTGCTAACGAGAGCGTCCCGTTTACGACAAAGGTCGTTACGTTGGTTTAATCTTATCAGCCGGAAGGCGTTACCCTCCGGTTACGTCTTCAACCGCCGGCTAACGCCCAATGCCATCTACTTTCGAATTTTCGAGACAAATGCCAAACTTAGAATTTGCCGCGTCGCGGCATAAGCATTTAGCTGGGGGCGTGAGCCCGCAGTGTTACGACATGAGAATGCGGTAGCCGCGAAGCGGTGATAGCCCTACTTCCATTGCTTTCGCCGCTACGCGGCTAGGTTCGCATTGGACGAGTCTGCTGCGGGCTCACGCCCACAGCTAATTGCTTACACCGCTACGCGCTGAACCTCCAGCCTTGACCTCCGTTCTTCGGATGCCAAAGTATTTGGCATTGGGCTAACGCCTTCCGGCTGATCAGTCGCTTGAAAAATCGCGTTTTCCCCGGGTTTTTAAGCGGGACGCTGCTACGAAGTCGCCTATTGCTTTACTAGCGATTGGCGATCAAGCCATTGGTACAAGTCGGGTGTGGCGTAGGCAGCGGACCATGAATTGTGGCCGACGTTCTCGAGGCTGGTAAAACGAATGGTTTTGCTGCCAGCTTTGACAATGCCTTGGACCATCTCTTCGTTGGCCTTGAACACGCCATCTTGGTCGCCACAAAAGACCCACATCGGAAGCGACTTTAGTTTGTCTGCGTCCGTCGATTGACCGCGACCACAAATTGGAACCACCGCAGCAAATTTCTCGGGGTGATCGGCCGCCATGCGCCAGGATCCCGAGCCACCCATGCTTAGCCCAGTCAAATAGATTCGATCCTTGTTACCTCCGAATTTAGCAACAATCGAATCAAGCAACTCCGTCAGTCGAACTTGCTGCGTGGGGCTGCTCCAATTGTCGGCCTTGGGACACTGCGGTGACACAAGTATGTAAGGAAGCTTCTCGCCGCGAGTGATTAACAGAGGTGGTCCCCATTTAGCTACAACACTCAGTGGACCATCGCTCTCGCCGCGACCGTGCAAGAAAAGCATAACCGGCAGTGGCGTGCCCGGCTTAAAGCTTTCAGGCAAATAGAGTAGGTAACCGACTTCGGTTGAATCAGACGTTTTGAAGACTTGTTCGACTTGCTTGCCCGGTTCGGGTTCTGCCGCTTGAATAGTTGAGCAGAAAAGTAGTGCGAATCCAATGGATGTGGCTAATAGTAGTCTGGTTTTCATTTTTCCCTCGATGTGTAAAAAGGTTAGGCTGTTCAGAAATCATAGCTAAAGTTAGCCAGCAAGTCGCGTACGCATCAATCCGTGAACTTTGTCGATTGGGAAGCTTTTAGCGGCTCGATCGCGGGATATGGCAGCTCGGTAAACAAGAGGGCGAGGTCGCATAGATGCATGAGCGAGGGAAACCCGCTCTGGGATTCTGTGTCAATTGCGTCTCCAGCGGGTTACTGGCATTACAGCGCAGAATGGAACTTCAAGAGACACGGTTGATGCTGACGCTGCTTTTGCGGAGCAAACGGCGACACTGCAAGTCCAAACGCTTCGTCTTCCTGAAGGTTTTCCTCGCTGACGCATTCGGGTTGGTAAACGACCCACCATGTGACTTTGCAGGTTATTCCGCCCGCAACAGTGCTGGCATTAGCTCTTGTTGTGCCTAATGTTCTTGTAAATCGATTTAGTAGCTTCCTGTCGCCGATACCGGTTGTACGACCAACAAAAAGTCGTAATGCATACGTGACTTGGATAAAGCCCAGCGCGGGTACGTTTATTGGCTACCGAAGGAAGTAAGACAATGCGATCGACAAAACGCAATCGCCGGATGCGCTGGTTCGCTGCTGCCCTGGCAGTTACAACTGGATGCGCCAAGATTAATCGATTTCATTTTCAGGAATCAACTTCACCGAGCTATTACAAGTCGGTGTCAACGCAAATAGAGTATCCAAGTGTCAGGTCATGCTTGACAGAGCAGGTCGTTTCCACGCCACCGCCGCTTACGATGGAAAACCCCGCTGACATTGTCACTCGGGACATGCCCCTGGACGAGGCCATTCGGACCGCATTGCAGAACAGTGACATCCTGCGCTCGTTGGGCGGTAGTGTGGTGCAAGCTCCGGCGGCTACGTTCTCGAATTTCGACCCGGCGCTGACTGAAGCCAATCCCCTTGGTGGTGTTGAGGCCGCCTTGTCGGCCTTTGATGCCGCCGAGTCGGGAGAGTCCCGTGCCGTGTTCAAGGTGGATTCGGCCACGATGCCGGCCTTCGTAGCCGGCGCTGGGTCCGATGAGGCCATCGGCAAGCGCTTCGCGACGACGCTCGCCGACGACGTGCTCGGCGAGTACATTGCCGAGGTCC
>JANNNN010000983.1:0-7832 GCA_031398555.1 Planctomycetia bacterium
GGCAATTGTTACAACGAGCTTGCCGAGTGCAAGGCACGAAAACGAAAAAACGGTTTGACAATTCAAATTTCTCGTTTTTCGACCCTCAAAAGTCGCAGTTGCAAGCACCCTCAATCCCCCCGCCCCGGAATCATTTGGCTAAAATGAGAATTGTGGAACTAGAATTCACGAACTGGCGTCTTTTTCTTTCGGAAACTTATGCTGAGCGATGATCAGGCTGTGATAGAACGGGTTCTGGATGGCGATTCTGCTGCCTATGCCGAGTTGGTTGAGCGATACCAGCGCCGGTTGATGGGTTTGCTCGTAAACGCCTGCGGAAGCCATCATGAGGCTGAAGATGTGGCCCAGGAAACTTTTGCTCGGGCATACCGCAAGCTGCATTTGTTTTCAGGACAAAGTCAGTTTTATACTTGGCTCTGTCGCGTGGCGATGAATTTACTGATCAGTCAGCGTAGGCGAAAACGAGTCGAAAGTCAGTTGTCGCGAGCAGGTTTTGATGTCGCTATGGGCTCCGTTGGATCGACCGTTGATGCTGAAGAAGCTCTTGAACTGAGTGAAATGCAAACGCAGGTGCGTCAAGCGATCGCGATGTTGGATATTGAGCGGAGGACGGTTGTGTTGCTGCGCGACTTTGACGGCATGGATTATGAAGCGATTGCCGAGACTCTCGAGATTCCGGTTGGAACCGTGCGAAGTCGACTGCATCGTGCACGACTGGAATTGAAATCGATTCTTGAACAGCGGATTGGAAATTTAGGAGCCCGGGGCTAATGCGAATAACAGAAGCTGAATTTATAAAATTCGGATTGCTTCGCGGAAAAAATTAGAATGAACGAGTTGGAATTTCAAGAAGAATGGTTGTCGGCTTATCTCGATGATGAGTTGACCGACGAACAACGCCTTGTTGTCGAACAGCGGTTGGCGATCGATCCTGCGGTTCAGGCTACGTTGGATGATTTACGACGTGTTCGTACGATGGTCGCAAAGTTGCCTAGTTGGTCGGGAGCCAATTTGAAGCTCGCCATTCCCACTGGCGTGCCTGGCAGTTTTGAAGAGACTGATACAGATGGCACAAACGCCGATTTTGAAATCGAGAACGATTCCGATGATGAGCTTGAGGACTTTGAGCAAGTACCACGTTTGATAGCTGGTGATTCAGCACGGCGAGTATCAGCGACTGAAAGTGATAAATGGGATTCAAACGCTCGCTCAATGGTTTCGATGTTCGGGTGGATCGCGACGGCGGCCAGCGTTCTACTGGTGGCAGGCCTGGGCTATATGATTTGGCCATCTGCCGCCTTTCAAGTTGCAAATCTTGACTCTTGGCAAGCTCCCTCCCTTTCAAAGAAAGTGGATTCGAACTCGAAACAAATTACAGGTTTGGAGTCCACTGAATTGAACCCCGGTGGCAACGAAGCTTTAGGGGCTGCAATCGATTTTGGATCGACAATCGGAGCCGAACGCCAAGGCGGAAGTGGGGCGGCGGAAAGTAGTGGGTTGGCACACAACAGCGCGGCTCCGCTGCTGGCAGATAACTCGGATCCCAACATTCAGTTCGATGCACTCGGACGAGGTGGGCAAGAACCGTTGGCTTTCGATAAAAAAGAAGCAAAGTTAGAAACGTTCGCTTATCCCCAACCACCGCATATGTCGTCTGGTTTGGCGGGCGGATTTAGTGCAGAGATGAAGCTGAGTTTAGCGCCGGATAGTTTGCCGACAGATGGACCTGCTGCAGATCTACCGCCACCTGGTCCTTCCTTGGCGTTAGGTGGCAACGCCCCCCGCGTCGAAAATACGATGAATACAGATGCCATAGCAAAGAAATCGCAAAACCAGGGTAGCGCGTTGACCTCGTCTGGAGTCTATTTTGCACGCAGCCAAAGTTGGCTGGATGACGAAGCGAAGTCATCGCTGTCGTACGGGACAAACGAGTACAGCGCAAACCAACTTGCGTTTGGAAATATTGCTCTTCAACGGGGCGAAACTCAAAAGGAAGGCGAGATTGAAGCGGAAAGTGTTTTGATGGCGGCGATCAAGCCTGAAGTTGCGAATTCACCGGTGTTTTTCCAAGACATCGTCGTTTCGAATGGTTTAGTCGCAATTGAACAGCAGCCGACACTCAATCGATTTTCTGGTGCAGACTCACAGCAGAATTTTAACTCAGCGTCGACTACTACATCGCGCGACGCAGCGCGAGCCGTTGTGCCATTAATTGAAGCCGCGAACTCACCTGTTTCAAACATGTTTTCGAATCAAAGATCTCAAATGGGCCTGCCGAACTCGCCGCAAGGAAATTCATTTATTCTGTTCCTAAACCGGGATGAAGCGAGTCAAATCCTAAATCAGCTTCAAGAAAAACAGCAAGTTTCGTCGCAGGTTTGGCGGGTTGTCAGACAACCTGAATCTCAAACAGCGCTTGACAAGAGTTCGAATGTCCCTCCACCGGCTGAACCGCAAAATCCTGTTCAGGAACAAACTGCGGGTGGTTCGCCCAATGGAAGGGCCGATTCGGGAACGAACGCCAAGGTAATTCTGATGCTAAACGGCCCTCCTAATTGACGATGCTAGGAGTTTTTTAGGGGCTGATTTCGTTTTCGTCTCAAATTCTTAAGAAACCGGCTTCAATCGCAGGTCTAGCTAAACCGGTTTCTTACGAAACCAGCTACCAAGATAGGTTCCTAGCGGCCCATTCCAAATGCGATTACGCTAGTGCGAGTTAATTGCCCCAAGTCGGAGGCAGTTCATAGACCAGCGGAAACGCCGCACTTTTTGGAACTTTTTGCAATAATGCTCCACAGTTGGACTCCGGATTCTTGGAAGTCGTGTCAAGCGAACCAGCAGCCGAAATATGAAGACGAAGTTGAGTTACTAGAAGTTCTGGCGGCTTTGCGAAAGTTGCCACCGCTGGTAACGAGTTGGGAAGTAGACCGTTTGCAATCGCAGTTGACAGAGATGCATGGCGGTAACGGTTGGATTCTTCAAGGCGGCGATTGTGCGGAGTCGTTCGATGATTGCCAATCGGAATCGATCGCCAGCAAGTTGAAGGTGCTGCTGCAAATGAGTCTCGTGCTGATTTTCGGCAGCGGACAACGCATCTTGCGGATCGGTCGTATTGCGGGTCAGTATGCGAAACCGCGAAGCAGCGATGTTGATACTCGCGATGGAAATTCGCTCCCCTCGTATCGCGGCGACTTGATCAATCGAGCTGCGTTTACGCCCGAGCATCGCCGCGCGGATCCATTGCTGTTACTGCGCGGTTATGAACGATCGGCCTTGACGCTGAATTTCATTCGAGCTCTTAGCGAAGGCGGGTTTGCCGACCTGCATCATCCAGAGAATTGGAAATTGAACTTTGTTGCGGATAGTCCCGAGTGCAAGCGTTACCAAGAACTTGTGAAGTCGATGGGCGACGCGCTGCGGTTCTTCGATACCATCTCGGCCACTCCGATCGCTGAGTTGCGAAGAGTTGACTTTTTTACTTCGCATGAAGCCTTGCATTTGCACTATGAACAATCCTTGACGCGAGAGAGTGTACGAGGTTGCGGCTGGTACAACTTGGGCACGCATTTTCCCTGGATCGGCGAACGGACTCGAGCTCTGTCAGGCGCTCACATTGAGTACTTACGCGGTGTCCGCAATCCGCTGGGCGTAAAAGTTGGACCGAAAGCCAACGCGGACGAGATTTGCGATCTCGCCCGTGTGCTGAACCCAACCAATGAACCGGGCAAGTTGACGTTGATTCATCGCATGGGAAGTTCGCAGATCGCCGGAGCATTGCCGAACTTGATCGAGCAAGTTCAACGCAGCGGGTGCAAAGTCCTGTGGCTTTGCGATCCGATGCATGGCAACACCGTGTCGGTTAGCTCGGGGCAAAAGACAAGGCGGTTTGACGATGTCCTCGGCGAACTTCGTTCTGCGTTCGCAATTCATCGCAGTTGCAGATCGCGACTGAATGGCGTTCATCTCGAATTGACGGGTGAGAACGTTACGGAGTGTATCGGCGGTTCAAGCGGACTGACTGAGGATGACCTGCACACGGCCTATACTACGACCTGCGACCCTCGGCTGAATTACGAGCAAGCCATGGAAATTGCATTTGCTATCGCGGGCGAGATTTCGAAGCAGTGAATATCTCTAGAAGTCAGGTCGCTGATATTCCTTTCACCGATGGTTCGAACTCAAAGAAGCGCCCAGTACTGCTGCTGTGGATTGACGGGGACGATGCGATCGTATCCGCAGTTACAACTGCCGCGCCGCGTACCCCTAGCGACCTTGCGCTCACATTATGGTCGGAAGCTGGCTTAAGGTTAGCTTCGACAGTGCGGTTGGCTCGACTAGACTGCCAAGCACAATCAACCTTGCTAGTTCGACTCGGCCATATAGCCCGTGCGGATGCTGACCACCCAAGGGACTGAAAAGTCATTACAATACAGTGAATTGAATTTGGGTTGACAGTGATTTCGACAAGTTCGGTGGTCGCATTTTTACAAGGTTCGCTCAGGATGCATGGTTCAGCTGACACGCAAGCTCGCTCGCACACAGAAAAATCTTCACTTGTCGCGGAACAGTTGCGTGCGGATCCTCGCGTTCGACAGGCTGAGGAGTTGTTGCTGGCAGCGTTGGCTGATGCGCAAAGTCAGATTGAAGGGCCCAAGCCGGCTGATCCTGAATTGAAAATCCATTACAAAACGTTGCTCGACCGCCTGGCTGTGGCTCGAGGCGGGGCGACTTATTTTCCGTATCTTGGGAGCGGCATTGGGCGCGGACCGTGGGTTGAACTGGCAGACGGCAGCGTAAAGCTTGATTTTATTGTCGGCATCGGCGTCCATGGGATGGGGCACAGCCACCCGCAGTTGTTGCAATCGAGCATGCATGCGGCGCTTGAAGACACGATCATGCAAGGCAACTTGCAGCAGCACCCGCCTTCAGTCGAAGTTTGTGAGCGACTGATTCGTATGGCTCGAAAATCGGGCGCTGCGATCGAACACTGTTTGCTCTCAACCAGCGGCGCGATGGCAAACGAAAACGCACTGAAGATCGCGTTTCACAACCGCGCCCCGGCAGATCGCGTGTTGGCGCTGGACAATTGTTTTGCTGGTCGCTCCATTGCAATGGCACAGTTGACTGATCGTCCGCAGTATCGAACCGGTGTCCCCACTGCGCTAGCCGTCGATTACATCCCCGCTGAGGATCCCGAACATAGTGAAGCCTCGCAGCAACGAGCCTTAGCGGCGCTCGATAAGTTACTGAAACGTTATCCAGGTAAATATGCAGCGTTGTGGTTGGAGTTGGTCAGTGGTGAAGGCGGTTACTATCCGGGCTCGGAATCATTTTTTACCAAATTGATCGAACGCGTAAAACAAGACAATGTGCTGGTTATCTTTGACGAAGTCCAAACGTTTAGTCGACTGAGCGAACCGTTTGCGTTTCAGCATTTTAAGCTCGACAAATACGCTGACATTGTGTCGATCGGCAAGATCACTCAGTTGTGCGCGACCTTGTATCGTGGCGACTTGAAGCCCAAAGGCCCGCTGCTCAGTCAAACGTTCACTGCCGCGAGTAGTTCGATTGCTGCGGCGATTGTCGTGCTTGATCAACTTGAAAAATCGAATTGTTTTGGACAGACCAGCGAAAATATGCGTCGGCACCAAGTGTTCGCTGATAAGTTGCAAACGCTCTGCAAGCGTTACCCTGGAAAAATCAGCGGCCCACACGGACTCGGCATGATGGTCGCATTCACACCCGGCGATGGATCCAATGACGTTGCAACCAAAATGGTGTATGCGATGTTTGAAGCTGGCTTGATGGGCTTCGTCGCGGGCACCAATCCGACTCGTATTCGTTTCCTCCCGCCTCCAGTGATTACGACAGATGCGGATATTGATGCCGCGTGTAAGATTCTGGATCAAGTGTTGGCTGAGATGTAAATTTGAGATTTGAGACTTGAGATTTGAATCCTGAATTGTGAGGCTGAAACTTGCAAAACCCCTCACCCCCAGCCCCTCTCCCCAGAGTACCGAGGCGAGGCGAGACAGAAATCAAGGCGCATGCATGGCTTGAGTCTCAGCACAGTCAAATGGTGGCTGATTTGATTGCACTATGCAATCAGAATTCAGGGTCAGAAAATCTAGCGGGGTTGCTTGGGGTTGCGAACTGGTTGAGTGACTGGGCCAATCTATCGCCAGCCAGTCTGCAGCGAATCGTCTTGCCATCTCGCCAAGCACTTGGCGATGATGGGGGCGATGATGGGGACACTCGCGATGTCGGTACCGGGCCAGCTCTGCGTTGGGATTTTCAGCTCGATGCGTCGCGACGTGTGTTATTGATGATTCATTACGACACGGTCTTTGGACTCGACCATGAGTTTCAAACTTGCGAGCAGCTTTCGCCGACGCGTCTTCGAGGGCCAGGTGTGGCCGACGCAAAGGGCGGTATCGTTGTGCTGCGTTATGCTCTGCAAGCGTTATTGAGGTTTGGCTTGGCATCCGATCTTGGCTGGACGGTGCTCCTCAATCCCGATGAAGAAATCGGCTCGCTGAGTTCAGCAGAGTTGCTGAAGGAACTCGCACCGCACTATGATTTTGGTCTGCTATTCGAGCCGGCGCTGCCGAGTGGGTCGTTGATATCGGAACGCAAGGGATCGGGGAATTTTAGCGTCACCGTTCGTGGTAAGGCGGCTCATGCAGGACGCAATTTTGATCAAGGTCGCAATGCGATTGCGGAACTCAGTCGCTTCGTTGTCGCCATCGATGCACTCAACGGCCAACGGGCTGATACGACGATCAATGTCGGCTTGGTGAGTGGCGGTGGACCTGTGAACGTCGTACCCGATTTCGCTTTGGGGCGGTGGAACGTGCGAGTGCCCGATGCGGAATCGGCAACTTGGTTCGAAGAGCAATTGCGAGATTTGGTGGATGCCACCCATGCTCGCGACGGTTATACGTGTGAATTGAACGGAGGTTTTACTTCTCCGCCCAAACGGATCAATGCGGCTCAGCAGGCGCTGATGCGAGCTGTCGAAGTGAGTTCAGTGAAACTGAATCTTCCAACGGTTCATTGGCAATACACCGGTGGCGTGTGCGACGGCAATAAACTGGCTGCGGCAGGCCTGCCAAACATCGATACGCTCGGACCTCCCGGCGACGGGTTGCATAGCAGCCAAGAATCGGTGCAGTTAGATTCGCTGGTCGAAAAATCCAAGTTATTGGTCGAGATTTTATGCGGGTTTGCAAGTGGCGAAATGGACTTTTTATTGCGCGGTAAATAGGTTTCGTGGCGGACGCTGCCAGCGTCCGCGAAAACTTCCAATGCCTGCGCAGACGCCGGCAGCGTCTGCCACGCTGAGCTGCAAAGGGTTTTGCGCTAAGAATTAAGTGGGATTCTAAAAAGCGATGGCGGCAGTTATAATCTTCCCGACAAAACACTTTCTATCAACAAGATCAGCGAGGCGTCCCGATGAGCGAAAATGAATTGGAGGATCGAGCTACACAGATCCGACAACGACTTACGCAACTTCGGGACAGTCTTTGACTACGATAATAAGCTCGCGCAAATCACCACCATCGAAAGCCAGATGGCGGCGCAAGATTTCTGGAATAACCAAGAGAAGGCTCAGGCAACGGTCGGCGAGCTGAAGAACTTGCGATCGATCGCGGCTCCGCTGAAGGAAGCCCTGGCTGCGTCGGAAGATTTACTGGGCCTGATCGGTATGCTGGCTGAGGACGGTTCGCTGCGCGAGGATGTCGTGGGCGAATTGGATCGACTGGAAAATGAAGTCTCGCAACTGGAATTGAAAGCGCTCTTGAATGGAACGCACGATGCGTCGGGAGCTT